>JAUXAV010000242.1 GCA_030619735.1 Candidatus Aenigmatarchaeota archaeon
CTCCTCTACGATGAGGCGGTCCGGAAGGCCTGCGACGCCAAGGATCGGGAACTCCTCTCCGTCATAATCGCCCGGGGGAAAGTCGGCATGTTCGACTTCCTCGAGGGCAAAACAGAATGGAAGGTTCGTGGCAAGTGGCGGCGCCCGGATGAAGGCTTTGACATCGAGGAGAATGTCCAACTCGATATTGAGTTCAAGGATGCCGCCGACGAGTGCGTTGGGAAGCGGATTATCGATCTCCTCAAGGCCTACAATAAAAAAGCGGTTAGCGAGAAGCTTCTCTACGCCCGAACCATCCCCATCGAGGAAGGCACCCTCTAGTCCTTGTGCGTCCGGGAGTATTCCTGCTTGGCATGCTCAATCTGTTCCTTGCTCCAGTCCCTGGGTGGCTCGCATGAGCCACCTGGCAGCCCGTCTTCCTCGCAGTGGCAGTTGCCATTCCGCAGGTATGGCGGCGTAGTTATCTCCAAATCCTTGCCGCAAAGCCAGCACCGGTATTGACCCAATCTTCTTCTTTTAGCTTTCATTCAGCCCCCTTTCTTTTTATTCTCTGCCTAACCGCTTGGCGGCTAGCTTTTGGCGGGAATAGCCAATGCTGAGTCCCAGGTGATCTCAGTAATGTTCGACTCGCTCAGAAACTCCACGGCCGGTCCAATGCGGCCGCCTTTCCTAACTATTCTCTCGGCATCCTCATCCGACTTTGCCGTGACCCTGGCGATCCCTAGTACGGTGGCCTGGTAGATAACCTCAAAGTCGTTCATCCTTCACCTCTCTTTTTATTCTCAGCCTAACCGGCTGGCTTCTGCCCTGGCGGTAGGTGTCCAGGGCAGCGGGCCGGGCGGTTAGCTTGTTATGTTAGTCAAGTGTCGTCGTACGCCGTCCATCCACCATACATACCATGCTGACCCTTCAACTTCCAGCTTGCTTTTAATGGATTGCCAGCTCTCGCCATCCCATAGCTTGCGTAGATAATTGATGGCTCGCCTGCTGTGCTTGAAAGCCGCTTCAACAATGAAGTTCAGGTCTACGCTAGCTGCTTCCTCGTTAGGTGTTTCAAGTGTCCACACATCTGTTAGTTGTTGCATTGTTTCCCTCCTTTCTTTTTATTCCGGCAATAAAAAAGACCCCCGGGCGGAGGTCCTCCGCCTTCCTTTTTCACTGGGGCATATGCCCCAATGACCTATCGTTCCCCCTGGTGGGGGCTGGCTTTGGCACCTTCAAGAAAGACTCAAAGGTTGCCGTGCGACTTACCGGGCCAGTTCCCTAGTCGCAACTCTTGATAGCTTCCCGGTTTATTCAATTTTTAAGGTTCCAGATATATATTAGCATAAAATTGAGGCATTGTCAATATAATATGTATTATTTTTGACATATATGTCATAGCTTGTTTCTGGCAATTAAGCCAAAACCTCTATAATCGTATTGGCCGTAGATTTTATTTGATTTACCAGATCTTGATACTCCGAGTTGTCTCTCATCTGCTCCAGGGTAAGGCCGCCTATTAAGACAAAGCCGCTTCCGCCGCCTCTTCTCATTCTCTTCTTGGGCTCCGGTCCCCCTTTCCTCTCTCTCACTTGCACAATGAGAGCGTCAGCCAGGTCCATATGGTCAAACCTTATCCTACCTTTTATCTTAGTAATAGTGA
>JAUXAV010000184.1 GCA_030619735.1 Candidatus Aenigmatarchaeota archaeon
TGTTATATGCCAGATTAAGCAGGTAAAGCCCAGGAAGAGCCTGGACCTGGAGGTCGGGGGCAGGGATTTGAAGGACCTGATGTTCAACTGGCTCCAGGAACTGATAAGCCTGGTTGATACAGAGGAGATGTTCTTCTCCAGGTTTGAAATCCAGGAGATAGACAAAAAACACCTGAAGGCAAGAATCTGGGGCGAGGCCATAAGCCCCAAGAAATCCGGGACCCTGGTAAAGGGTGTGACCTACTACAGCTTCAGGGTGGAGAAGGCCAAAAAGGGCTGGAAGGCCAGGGTTGCATGCGATATCTAAGAACCCTTTTCGGTTACTTGGAAAATTTGCCAGTATTCCAAAAAGCGTTCACGGAAAAAAATAAGCTTAAAAAGCGCTCATTCTAAATAAAACCTATCAAAAAGGAGGTCAAATGAAGGAAAAACTCCAAAAAGTTTCAGAATTTGAGTGGTACTTACCTAAGGGAGCCCGGGAAAGAATGAATGTCGGGGCCAAAATCATAGCCAACAAAGCCATAATAGACCAGGTTGAGGACGACGCCGTCCAGCAGCTAACAAACGTCGCAACCCTGCCTGGTGTGATTGAACCAGTCGTAGGGCTCGCAGATATGCATTGGGGATATGGCTTACCAATGGGTGCAGTTATGGCATTTGACGCTGAGAATGGTGTTATCAGCAGCGGTTGTACGGGATTCGATATAAACTGCGGCGTGAATTCCATCCGGACCAATCTAACTTATGATGATGTTAAGAGTAAATTAAAGGAATTGGTTCCCGCCCTGTTTAATGCAATTCCATGTGGTGTGGGCTCCAAGGGCAAGCTCAGGCTCACCCCTGACCAGCTGGACCAGGTCCTTACCAGGGGCATGAACTGGGGAGTGGAGAACGGCTACGGGGTTAAAGATGATATTGAGCACACAGAGGAGAACGGCTGCATGCAGGGCGCTGACCCCTCCAAGGTCTCGGACCTGGCAAAGAAGAGGGGAGCCCCCCAATTAGGGACCCTGGGAGCCGGCAACCATTTCCTTGAAATCCAAAAGGTTTCGGAGGTATTTGACAAGGAATATGCAAAAACACTTGGTATAGCAGATACAAATCAGGTATTAATTATGCTGCACTGCGGCTCCAGGGGATTCGGTCACCAGGTGGCAAGCGATTACTTAAAGATACATGAACAGGCAGTTAAAAAATACAATATCTGGTTGCCTGATAGACAATTAGTCGGAGCACCAGTTAATTCAAAAGAGGGCCAGGACTATTACTCGGCCATGAAATGTGCAGTAAACTACTCCTTCACTAACCGATTAGTTATGACCCAATGGATTAGGGAGACCTTTGAGAAGGTCTTTGGTAAGAGCTGGGAGGATATGGATATGCATACAATATATGCTATTGCCCACAACATTACAAAAAAAGAAGAGCATACAATTAACGGCAAAAAGAAAGAGGTATACATAACGCGTAAAGGCGCCACAAGAGCCTTTCCAGATATACCTGTATTAATTGCAGGGACAATGGGTACTGCCTCTTACATATGCAAGGGAACAGAAACTGCAATGCAAAAAACATTTGGTTCAACAGTACATGGGGCAGGTCGCTGTATGAGCCGCCACGCAGCAATAAAGAGGTTCTGGGGCGACAAGGTGAAGGAGGAATTGGCTCAGAAGGGGATTATTGTGCAGTCAACTCACCCTAAAATTCTAGCAGAGGAGAGTCCTGGGGCATATAAACGAGTCTATGATGTTGTAGACTCTGTACATGGTGCTGGGATATCACCTAAAGTCATTAAACTAACCCCTATTGGATGCTGTAAAGGTTAAGATTTTTATAACGTTTAAGGGCCTGTATGAAATCTTCTTTTCTTTTAGGATGTAAACCAAATGAATTCAATTTATATAATTTCACTATATACTAAACGGTAAATCTGAAATCATATCCTTTATATCTATTTCATCGTTTTCCATTTTCATAACACATCACCCATTTTATATTCCCTTCAATCCCCTTTAAACCTATGGATATCAAAGTTCCGATATACGAGTAGATAGCCAAAAATAACTCTCTTGCTATCGGTTTGTAAAGTTCCGCTATAGTTCCGATAAAAACGTGCTAAAGGGCTGACCGCCAGAAAGCCTTAATAAGTTTATCTCCAAATTCTTTCCCATGCCAATCAATTATGCGGTCTTTGACTGGAACGTACCCTGTTCAAATCCAATCCACCTCACACATAAATAAAATCCGAACCCAGTATATAATATGCACCAAAAGAAGGCTATCTCACCCATAATATC
>JAUXAV010000210.1 GCA_030619735.1 Candidatus Aenigmatarchaeota archaeon
ATCAGGGATTGCGAAGTTGAGGAAGAAAAGCCTGAATGGTGGTTATGGTCAGTTTTGGGCCTGGTGGTTGTGGTTATAGCTGTAATTTTGATTGTCAGGTATAAAAAATAGCTGAATTAATTTTTGTTTGCTGAGGGTGTACTGAACTACCCACACCTAAAGGTGTGGGGGTCTTGCAGGGTCATCAGTGAAGCCCCGCTCATGGGTGAGTTCAGATCGCTCCCTGGAGGGGAGCCGTTAACCCCGTGCCCCAAGATATACTCGAGGCACCTGTTTGCCAAGTTAATGGCAGCATTAAGGTCTGCATTGTACTGCAGGCCGCAGTGAGGGCACCTGAACAGGCCCTGGCTTGGTCTTGTTCCAGCCTTTCCGCAGCGATGGCAGATCTTGGATGTGTTCCTTTCGCTTAGTTTGATAACTGCATTGCCCTGCCATAGGGCCTTGTAGGTTATATATTGGGTCAATTTGTAGAAGGGCATGTTTGAAACAATACGGTTGAACCTTTTGCCTCTTGCCCTGTTCCTTATGCCCTTCATGTTTCCCAGGGCAATTACTGTATTGGGGTTTGCCTGCTTCACTATGCTGCTGGATATCTTGTGGAGGAGGTCGTTTATTGTCCTCTTCTCCTTGTCAGAGATTTTCTTTATGGTTTTTAGCTTCTTTGTTCTGCCAAGTCTTTTCCTGAGCCAGGCGAAGTGCCTTCTTGCTCCCCTTGCGTCCCTTCCATAGAGTCTTGGGTTATTCATTGAATCGCCTGTTAGCTCCACAGAAGCTGCAAGGTTCTTCTCGCCAAGGTCTATGGAGAGGATTCGGGGATTAGGAGATATTTGGATTTCTACCTGGGTTTGAACGGTTATATGGATGAAGAATTCGTTTTTGCACTTGGTTAGGCTGGCCTGCCTTATGGAAAGCTTTAACAACTTCCTGTGCTTGTTGGCAAGCTTTACTGGAAGCCATATGCCTCCCTGGATTCCGTTTACAGGGATTTTAACCCAGTATTTGGTTATCTTGGTTTTTCTTTTCTTTATTCTGAACACATCCCTTCTGATTATGAGCGGCTGTTCCTTGTCTGGTCTGGGTTTGTTCCTTTTTGCGAACCTTAGGGCCTGCTGCTTTGTTGCTGAATAGAGGTCAATCTCTTTATAGGTATCTATACAGTTTGGCCTGTTGGTTATCAGGGAGTTTAGGAGGGTCTGGTAATTGGCATACTCCTGGCTGAGCAGGTCATGCTTTGCCTGGGTTGGGTTGTATACCTTTGCCTTGATGGTTTTTTGGAGATACATATTAGAAGGTTGGACTGACCGGTATATATTGCTATGGATAGTGAAGTTCCGCTATAGGCTTGGGGTTGTTCTCTTGCTACTGGTCTTGAGGGGTTCCGCTATGGTTCCAATAGAATTTATGGAAGGAATTCATCCACTGCCTAAAGGCAGTAGCGTTCTTCCTTTTCTCCTGTAAGATATGTGTCAGTTAATTGGTGGTTATCAGAATCGACAGAGCTTCCGATAGTATTCAGGTAATGGTTTAATCCGCATTAATATTTTTAATACTGCTTATCAAATATTATTACATGGAAAATTATGGAAGAGCATACCCCTGGGTAACCCCGGAGGGCAGTTCAATATGATGGGACACATCAATGCCATACCCTGGTATTGCAGTTAATGTTTATATTTCTATGGGGGAGCCGAGATTCGAATTCCCGCGCAGTTTCCTGCGTCTCGGGTTACCGACCCCCGAAGCCGGAGTCCTAAACCAAACTGTCCGAGCCTTTCTTGAAAAAGGCTCACTAGACTACTCCCCCACATCAATTAGATGTTTTGTGGACTAAAATATTTATATCCCAAAACCAAGAAAATGCTATGTGCGGGAAAAGATGGGGGCTGGCTGTAGTTTTCTGCCTTGTGGTTTTTGCTGCCTCTGCGCAGGCGGTTGAGCAGCTCAGGCTGGATGTCACGCCCTCAACCCTGACCACTTACGGGAATTCCTCTGCAAACTTCCAGATAAGCATCAAGAATCA
>JAUXAV010000247.1 GCA_030619735.1 Candidatus Aenigmatarchaeota archaeon
TTTTTGCTATTTTTTTAGGGGGTATTTTCCTGCCAAGCGTGGGGAGATACCCCCTTTTTCTTTGCCAAAAAAGCGTGGCTCTCTAGGGGTCGGCAGAATACCGACCCCTATGTTTTTGCCAAAAAAAGGTAAGAAAGGAGAGAGATGGATATAGTCTATAAAGGTAAAAACACTAGAAAGTGCTACTGGCTCTGTATGGATTGCCTGAAAGGACACAGCCACCAGTGCTCTCCAAAGTGTCCTGATTACCTCTCCATAGCTAGGGTAAAGAAAGGGCTAACTATGCCCAGAAAGGAGGTGAAGCCCAATGGGGTCAGACCAGCTATCGCTACTGACCGAGTGGGAGAAAGAGCAGAAGAAGCTCAAAAAGGAAGAGGAAGAGAAAGCCAAGCTTGAGTGGAAGATGGACAGCCAGGCGAGCTTTGCTCGGCTGACTATCACCCCAGTTGAGCTTGAAGACGGAAGGGTAATCTACGACATTGACGATGCGATAGAGATTAAGCCCTACCCGAACCCGATAGGCTTCGGGGGGTGCTGGGGTAGCGGAGTAGCCAAAACCCTGAAGGAAGCCAAGCAAGCGGAGAAGAGCTTTCTCAAGAACCTGTCCACTTGGTCAATCATAAACCACAAGAGCCTATACGACAGAGGTATGACTAATGTTGAGGTCGTCTGGAGAGAGAAGACGACCCGAACAGGTCTGTATACCCAGAAGCGAGCAGCGCTAGAGCCTGCCGATACCCAGCAGGTACTAATTGCTTGAAAGGGGGTGTGAGGGGTGTTAATCAGCAGGGGGAAGACGAAGGTGGGAAAACTGCCAAGTTTCTCGCTACCGGTGCTGTCCACCTGCCCTGGCAAGACACCATTTTGTAGCCGTTTCTGCTACGGGCTGAGAGGACGCTTTATATCAGAACGAATAAAGCAGATAAACGAACAGCGTTACGAGGCTTCCTTGAGGGATGATTTCGGAGACAGAATAGCCCTTGAGATACTGAAGGCAGATGTGGCTGGCTTTCGCCTCCATGTCATCGGGGACTTCTACGCTGTTGACTATATTGATAAGTGGATCGGGATAGCAAGAAGGCTGCCCGCTGTCGCCTTCTTCGGCTCCACCAGGTCGTGGAGAAGCGTCTACCTCAGAGACCGGTTAGAGGCGTTCCGAGACTTGCCCAATGTCTTTATGAGGGCAAGCGTGGACAATACCCATAGGGATATGCCTGGCAAGGGCTGGCGACTCTGGAGTGTAGAGGGAAAGGGCGTCCCCTGCCCTCACGATAGCGGCTTGGTGACCAGCTGCGGGAGTTGCGGGAGATGCTGGACAAGTAAGGACTTTGATATGAGCTTGAATTTAAGATGGGGGAGTAGGAGTGAATACCTGACCCCTAACCTAATCACATAAGAAAGGAGGTGAGAGAATGCCTATCAAGTGGAGCGCCGTCAAGGTTGTTGAGGCTATGGAGAAGGTGAAAATACAGGCTGACCAGGTAATTGAGCCACTCAAGCTAGCCAAGGTAGCCGTAGAACAGGCACGGAAGATTGACCACCTTCCCGAGTATATGAAACAGCACTTGAGAGCCTTGGAGGGGGAGATTGAAAGGGTCACCGG
>JAUXAV010000278.1 GCA_030619735.1 Candidatus Aenigmatarchaeota archaeon
GATGGGCCCGTAGCTCAGTTGGCCTAGAGCGCCCGTCTTATATGGCGGCAAGCCTTATGGTTTGCAGGTTCTAGTCCGAGGTTAGCGGGAGGTCCGGGGTTCGAACGCACTGCTGGCGCAGGCGCATTCAGCAGGGCTGAATATCCCCGCGGGCCCATATGAATATTATAGCGGATTTGCATATCCACAGCAGGTTCTCAAGGGCATGCAGCAAGCAGATAACCATTCCTAATCTGGAGAAATATGCAAGGATAAAAGGCGTTAACCTCCTGGGCACAGGGGATTTCACGCATCCAGAATGGTTTAAGGAGTTGAAGGAAACGCTAACCCAGGGGGATGATGGGATATTAAGGACTTCTAGCGGGTTCCCCTTTTTGCTCTCCACAGAGCTTGCAAACATCTATACTCAGGACGGGAAGGGCAGGAGGGTGCACAATGTTATTCTAGCGCCCAGTTTTGAGGTTGTAGAACAGATTACAGAAGAATTAAAGAAAAGGGGCTATAGGGTTGATTATGACGGAAGGCCTATCTTTGGTTTTAGTTGCATAGAGCTTGTTGAGATGATGATGGGTATAAGCAGGGATATTGAGGTGATACCCGCCCATATATGGACGCCCTTTTTTTCATGCTTCGGGAGCAAATCCGGTTTTGATTCCCTGAAGGACTGTTTCCAGGACAGGGTCAAATATATACATGCCCTGGAGACTGGGTTGAGTTCAGACCCTCCTATGAACTGGAGGCTCAGCCAACTGGATTCATACCAGCTCGTTTCCTTCTCTGATTCCCACTCATTCTGGCCCTGGAGGATAGGAAGGGAGGCTACTGTTTTTGATACAGAGCTTTCGTATGGGAAGATACTGAACGCTATAAGGACAGGAGAGGGACTTGTAGAAACGATAGAGGTAGACCCTGCCTATGGGAAATATCACTTCGATGGACACAGGAACTGCAATGTATGTATGAAACCCTCCGAGGCCCTGGAGAACCGGAATGTGTGCCCTGTGTGCGGCAGGGAATTGACTATTGGCGTTCTTCATAGGGTTGAGGAGCTTGCAGACAGGGAGGATGGATTTAAACCAAAGGGGGCAAAGCCTTTCAAATCCCTGATACCACTTTCAGAGATAATATCCCAGGTGCTGGGCATCGGGCAGCTATATTCCAAAAAAATATGGGAAATCCATTCAGAGCTTGTGGATTCCTTTGGCTCTGAGCTGGAAGTCCTGTTGAATGCATCCCTGGAGAAGATGAAGACCCTGGTGCCTGAAAAGGTTGCTCAGGGAATAATAGGGATAAGGAATGGCAGGGTAAGGATAGAGCCCGGGTTCGATGGAGTCTATGGTCATCCGGTTTTTAACGGAAAAAAAAGAAAGGTTG
>JAUXAV010000157.1 GCA_030619735.1 Candidatus Aenigmatarchaeota archaeon
TGTGCTGGAAAGCATAAAAAGGAGCCTTGCCAGGACCAGGAAGGGGGACAAGGTCCTGATAACCGGCGTAGGGAACTCCTCTGGGGTGGGGAATTCCCCCAAGGAACTGAAGGAACTGGAGAACTGGATTGACAAGCACGAAAGAAAAATGCTGAAGCAAAAGAAAAAGAGACGATACTGACTATTTTTATGTTGAACCTCTGGTTCAACAGCTATTGCCTTACTAGGCATGCAAGGAGGCAATATTATAACCTTTAAATTTCTTGGTCACAATTAATCCTCATGACAGAAAAATGGCCCTTAGTGGAGGGCAGGTATAAACTGGGCCCAGGAGATTCCCCTGTAGCCATATGCACCATGGCAAGCCTGGATTTAGTGGACCAGATACCCAGGGAAGGGGTCGCAGTGGTGGGGAAATGCGTAACAGAGAACCTGGGCATTGAAAAAATAGTGGAAAACATCACTGCCAATCCCAGAATCCGCTTCCTTATCCTCTGCGGCAGGGTCTCAAAGGGCCACTTCGTAGGAGAGGCCATAAAGTCCCTGGTAAAGGACGGTATTGACCCAGAGGGCAGGATTACAGGTGCAAGGGGGGCCATGCCTGTCCTCAGGAACGTTTCCAAAGAGAGGATAGAGCAGTTCAGGAAACAGATAGAACCAATTGACCTAATAGGGATTGAGGACATCCCCAGGATAACCAGGGCTGTCCAGGACTGCCTTTCCAGGAACCCGGGCCCCTACCAGCTCTCAGAAGCCCTAACCAAAACCCAAGCCATTCCCCTGGTGGAAACAATAGAGGCCCCGGAGTACGACGAGGACAAAAACTGGCAGCCCGACCCCATGGGCTTCTTCACCATCCTGGTCTCAGACGGCATGGTTTCAGTGGAGCACTACTCCAACCAGAAGAAGCTGCTCAGGAAAATCCAGGGCAAATCCGCAAAGAATATTTACAAGAAGATTTCGGATATGGGCCTGGTAAGCAGGCACGACCATGCAGCCTACCTAGGCAAGGAGCTCCAGAAGGCAGAGCTTGCCCTCCAGAAGGGCCTCCAATACGAGCAGGACAAGGATTTAAATCTTGAATAAAATTATTAAGTGATTTTTATGGCAGAAAATTCCCAGCCCCAGAACCCCTACCAGCCCCTTGTTATAGAGGCAGCCAGCCTGGCTGAGGCCTGGGAAAAGGCTGTAAGGGCCATGATGACCCAGGGCTACAACCGATTTGTGAAGGCCCCTGAATACCAGACCTGGACAAAGGACTCCCCCATGTTCATAATGGTCCGGGATGCCCTGGCAGAGCCCCGCCTTTCCACGAAAGCCCCAATCACACTCGACATGGCAAAGGAGTATGCCAACAACCTGATAAACGGCATGCCCAAGGAAAAGGAGAATTCCTTTGACTACACCTACTTCTCCAGGCTAAGGCACTACCCTGACTGCATGATAAGGGCAGGCATACCCGCAATAACAGATGAGCACGAGGCAAAGAAATACATCCACAGGGTCTCCCAGGGCAAATGCGTCCTGCAGAGGATAGACCAGGTTGAGAAGGCAATAGAAATCTTCAAAAAGGACCCCACCCGCAGGACCGTGGTAATGCACACCTGGATACCCATGCGGGACCTGGCAAAGTTCACCCCGGAGAGAAAGGACACCTCCTCCCCCTGCGTTGTGCTAATTCATCCCCAGCTCGTTGAGGATAAGCTCCACCTCAACGTGGTCATGAAAACAAACGACTTGTTCAATGCCTGGCCCGGCAATGCATACGCCTTTGTGGAGCTGCAGAAATACATGGCGGATAAATTGGGCGTCGCCACAGGCCATTATACCCACTTCTCAGTTGCCATGCAGGTCTATGAAGAGGTCTATGAGGCTGCGAATTCTGTCTAAACCCCAACCAAATCCCCTGGCTCCAGAATGATTTTCCCGAATCTCTCTGTATCCTCTGTCAGTCTGGGGCATGCGCAATTAACCAAACAGTCCAGCTTGAGCCCCATCAGCTTATCCGGCCTTATCTCATCAAACACTAGCAGATAAGCCTTCTTGCCTTGTTTCTCAAGCCGGTCCTTGACATTTTCTGCTGTCCTGAGCTGGAGCTGGCCAGGCTTGCTGGAAACCAGAATCCCGAACACCCTGCATCCCTTAGCCCATTCCCTCTTGGAGGCCCTTGCCATTTTTAATTTCTGGATTTCCTGGTCCAGGTCCTCCAGCCTCCCCTTCTCAAAATCCAGGAACAGCACAGGCTTCTTTACCGCCATCCCCAAACCCAGGGGATGGAACCGACCAGAGCCCAGGAACAGGAAGCAATCCACAAGACCTTCCAGGGGCCTGGCAGCGGAATAGTCGCACCCCAGGACCTGCCCCGGATACTTTGCCTTTGCCGGCCTCCCTATCTGGATTTTCTTCCCCCTGGATTCCAGGAATTTCTTAGCCTTTCCGAGGCTGCCCAAAAATTGCAGCGTGGTCACCAGGCATATCTTATCATATCCCTTAAGCTTCTGTATCTCCTTCTTTAGGAGCGGGACAGGGTCAAAATCCATTCTCCATTCCTCATACAGAACAGGGATTTTGCTTTTCAACCCGAAGTCACTATGCCCCAGATGCAGAATTAAATCCGCCCCCACCTTCCTGGCTTCCCCCTCCCTCAAATCACATGCACCAAAGCATGTTTCCAGGCTTATGAAAACTTGAATCCCATTCTTCTCCAGAAGCTCAGAAAGCTCCAGAATCCTGGTCTTCAAACCCTCCGGCACCTGTATGAAGACCCTCCTTGCCTTCCTGGCCTTCACCTTCCTGAGTATGGATT
>JAUXAV010000223.1 GCA_030619735.1 Candidatus Aenigmatarchaeota archaeon
AGCGCTGGCCCTCCAGGGGACATTAAGCAATTTCTTTTCCGGCGCCTATATCGTCCTGGACAGGCCCATAAAGATAGGGGATTACATAGAGCTGGACTCAGGGGACAAGGGAACGGTGGTGGACATAGGCTGGAGGTCCACTAGGATAAGGACCTATACCAACAACCTTCTGATACTCCCCAATTCCAAGCTCGCTGAGAGCAAGATAATAAACTACAATGTCCCTAACAGGCAGGTGGGGTTCACCATTGAATGCGGGGTCTCCTATGGCTCTGACCTGGAGAAGGTTGAGAAGATAGCTTTAAGGGTTGCTAAGGATGTGCTGAAGAAGAACGGGGGGGTTGAGGGGTTCGAGCCCAAGCTCCGATTCAGGGAGTTCGGGGACTCCAGCATAAACTTCAAGGTAATCATGAGGACAATTACCTATGGGAACAAATTCAAGGCAATCCATGCCTTCATAAAGGGTATCAAGAAGGCCTTTGACAGGGCAGGGATTGTGATACCCTTTCCCCAGACCGATGTGCATCTTTATCAGTCCAGGAAGAAGAGATGACTTCTGCACCCGCAGTCTGAGCACGATTCCTTTCATAGAATCAGGTTCGGGTTTCTATTGAACAAGTCATTAAGGGCGCCCTCTTTGTTTTTGATTTTCTTTAATTCCTCAAGGGTTACCCATCTGAAGTCCTCTGCTTCATCCGGGTCAAGTTTTGGCTCCTGGTCTGTTTTGACATGAAAGAACATTATTAATCTTGAGGTTTCTTTTTGACCCTGTACATGGTATTGCTGGTCCTGCCCCCAGCCGATGAATTTGGGATTTCCAAATTTTATTCCTGTTTCCTCTTCCATTTCCCGGATTAGGGTATCCTCCATTTTTTCACCATGCTCGGTCCTGCCGCCGGGAACTCTCCAAACCTTGAATATGGGGCACATAATGATAAGGAACTTCCCGTCCCTCTCAATGAAGGCGCTGCATATAACCTGATGACCCCTGAGTTTTGCCCTGACCATATTATTAGTAAGGAGGCGCTCTTAATAAAAGTTAATATTAAAACAAATCTAAATAAAGGTATGGAGAAATACGACCTGATTATTATCGGGGCAGGGCCAGCTGGCCTGGGGGCAGGGGTGTATGCTGTCAGGTATAATCTGAAGACGCTTGTTATAGGGAAGGAAGTGGGCGGCATGATGAACGAGGCCCATCTTGTGGAGAACTACCTGGGCTTCCCTCCCATACCGGGGCTGGAGCTCGCCAAGAGATTCAGGGGGATGGTGGAGAAGCTCGGGGTAAGGATAGAGGCAGGGGTTGAGGTAGTGAGCCTTAAAAAGCTGAAGCAGGGCTTTGAGGTAAAGACTGATAAGGCTAAAACCTTCCTGTCAAAGACCCTTGTAATGGCAGTGGGGACAGAGAAGAGGAAGCTCAATATCCCTGGAGAGCAGGACTTCCTGGGCAGGGGCGTTTCCTACTGCTATACATGCGATGCATCCTTATTCAAGGGAAAGGTGGTGGGGGTTGTTGGAGGAGCCAACTCAGCTGCAATGGCTGCCCTGGCCCTGGCAGGGCATGCCAGGAAGGTCTTCATAATGTACAGGAGGGACAAGCTCAGGTGCGACCCTGTCCTGCTCAGGAGGGTGGAAAAAAACCCAAAGATAGAGATAATATACGGGGTTGTGCCTGTAAAGGTGGAGGGAAAGCAGTTCCTGGAGTCTGTTACCCTGAAGAAGAGCAACAAAACGAAAAGGGAGAAGGTCAGGGAAGGGAAGCTTGCCTTGCAGGGGCTTTTCATTGAGGTCGGGGAGGTCCCCATGGTTTCCCTGGCAAAGCA
>JAUXAV010000068.1 GCA_030619735.1 Candidatus Aenigmatarchaeota archaeon
GAACCTGTGCCATTTCGTTTTGGTATGTGTCTGGTTATAGTAGATTTTGTATTCTTGATTTGCTGTGGGGGTTTGCTGCTCCTGGTTCGGTGTGTGAAACGGGTTGTTCGCAAAGAAATGCCAGATACAGATGAACAGGAATAGCGCTTGTGAGTTGTCTTTTGAACGTTTTTAGTCTGCTTCCCGGGTAAGGTGCTGCCCGGGAGCTGGGACAGGGAAGCACCATATAAGGAATATAATTATGATGCAGATAGGGATCATTTCGGACGAGATAGGACGCGGTCCTAGGACACAAGTGAGGTTGCTGAAAAAACTCCAGAAGGATGGAATCATGGCAGGGGTTGAAATCCGGTCGCTCCGGGGGAGATACCCTCACCAGCTGAGCCTTCTAGAGGCAGAACAGGCGGCCAGAATGTTCAGGGATGCCAACGTCCCGGTGCACGGCATCGCCAGCGGGCTTGGGAAATTTAACCTCCTTGACAAGAAAGCGGCCAAGGAGCAGCTTAAAACCATCCCGCATCTGGTGGGGGTAGCCGATATCTTCGGGACCGATAACATCCGCATGTTCCTGGGATTCCGGTGGCAGGACTCGAGGTCCATGTGCGACACTGTTGAGGAGTTCGGCAAAAGGGTATTGGACAAACTGCCCGAGAATAAAACCCTTGTAATCGAGAATGAGCCTGCTACAAACGCCGGGATGCTCGACTGGCTCGTTGAGATGATAGGGCGCTGGGATGACCCGCGCATGAAGATCCTCTTTGACCCGGGCAATTACATCTATGCAGTGGAAACCATGATGGCACTCAGCAGGGTTGGTGTGAATGTGAACAGGGTTATTGCAGACCATATGTTACATTCTGAATTCATCGGGCTTGTCCACATTAAGAACCTTGTGCGTGGCGAGGACCCGCTTAAACCCGACACAGTTGACCTGGATAAGGGCATAATCGATATCCCAGAGTTGCTGCGTGCTCTCAGGGATGCTGGGTATAATGGTGCCGTCGACCTGGAGTCTCATAGGAGAAAGGCAGGCCAGCAGATAAGCGAGGCCTTACGCCTGAAGCCGGGCGGGAAGGGTTACGGAGACCCGAAGATTGCGGAAAAGGACCTCAGAATGCTCCATGGATGGGTGAAAGAGCTCTGAGCAGCAGGCATGATTAGGAAGGGGTTGCATCTATTAGACAATGAATGCGGCCCTTTTTTTCTTATTGTCAACTTAGCGGGATATATTTACTCCCGGCGGCTTTGCACAATAAACCCTGTGTCGCGCGGAAAGCCCCCAATACTGTCTGTACTGTCTGAACGCTCTTTCCCTTTCTTATTGTAATTAAACCAACGGTTAGCTACCCAATGCATAGCTTTTTATAACTTACTGATGATTAATATCCATCACTTTCATATTCATCACTAATAAATAAAGAAAATTTACAAATTCCCTGTAATTTGCCCTCTAAGAGCAGATTGCAGTTAATATATATCCAAAGGGATTGCACAAGCCAGAGGCTGACTGGACCAATGCCCGAACGCAATCAATTTCCCAAAATACAGGGCATTTGACACCCGGAACAGCCTTTTCCCTATCTTAGGCTTGGCTATCCCGAACAGGTCAAAAACAGGCAACTTGGCCTGTCTTGCTTATGTCTTTTGAGGCCGGATTACTGTCTCGGCCTTGTCTTGGAAATTTTATCAAGCCAAAGACCCGAAGATGGGCATGACCAAACACAGGGTCAGCGGACATCCTCCTAACTCCTAGCATTTCACTGGAAAGAAGAAAAAGAAAAGAGTTAGGCGCAAGGGAAGACGCGGCAAAACAACACGTAAAATGCGTCGTACAAGGAGAGGAACACATAAGAACAGATACAAATAATATTTACTGCACTCTGGTGTGTAGTGGCGTATAGCGCGCTACTGCTCAGTGTTACAGTGTGCTGTACGGGGCAACTGAATAAGTAATAGTTTTAGTTTAACCGACTAGGTAGCATTGAATTTTTCCTAACTATTGCAGGGCCTCCTTCTGTGTGGTGTCCTATGCTCCTGTCCGGCTAACTAAGGCCCTCCAGTGTCTTGTTTTCCGCGGGGCAGGGTAACCAATCCCTGCCATGCAATAATACTTAACAGGGTCATGCTCTGCAGAGTCCTGTGTGCTATTGTCCGGCGCCGTTCTCTGCTGTTCGGTCCAGTCTAGCGCGGGGCAGGGAGTTCCTTTTGGAATAACCCTGCCATGTAATTATATCTTTTTAATGGATAGTGCAGTGTTTTGTTCGGCTAGGTATTGCGGTGCCCTGTTTTGTAGTGTGCAGCGATGTGCCCTAGGGTTCTGCGCTCCTCGGGGCAGGGAGTTCCTTTTTGGGATAACCCTGCCATGTTATTATATGATAGTTTCAACTGTAAGCTGTGGCGTTGTTTGGTCCTCTATGTTCCTGCCTTCTATGCTCCTGTAAGCCATAGTCCTGTATTCCACGGGGCAGGGATTCTGACAAGATTTCCCTGCCATGGTATTATACATTCTGCATTGCGGCGTCTAGTCCGGTGTTGTGCCATTTTGTGACGTTGTGTATTGTAGTGCTCGCCAGATGTGCTGCAGTCCGTGGGGCAGGGTCTCTGTTCAAGAAACAAGCCCTGCCATGGTATTATAATATACGGTATCCTGCGGTTTAGTCCTGTAGTGTATCGTGTTGCAGCCCAATGCTGGGCCGGGCTCTCCTTGGGGCAGGGTATCCAATCCCTGCCATGGCATTATAAGCCTTTAAGGATTTTACATATAGATCGTGAATTGAATCGTATTATTAACCCTGGAATGGTGCCGGAAAGAAAGGAGGTAAAAATAGGTACCACATGCTGTAAATTTGTGTCTGTAACTTAGTAATGTATACTAACTCAAGGGGCGCAAAAGCGCCAGGAAGGAGAATTGATATGGCTACTAAAAAAGCCACTAATGGAGAGCTCATTGTAGAAGTAGCCTGCAGAGGCAGAAGGCCTGGGATAATGTTCCAGCCAATGCCGCCAGAAACCTTGGATTCGATCCGCAGAAAAGCTCCAGCATCATCCAAGAGGAACGTAAATGTATCATCTGAGGCCGATGAAGCCAAGTCAAAGCTTTACACTGACGGAAATGGCAATTTGGGATTTCCAGTTAGGAATCTATGGGCTTGCCTTGTTGGTGGGGGAGAGTTTGTCAAAGCCAACCTTGCTGGAGGTGGACGAGCAAGGCAGCTTTCCACAGGAGACCGCTCGCTTTTAGCAGGGATCTTAACCATCAAAGATAGTTTCATCATCCTAACGAATGGCAACGGCAGTAAGCCCAAGTGGGTGGTGGATAAGCGCGCCGGGAAAAACAAAGACGGAGGTGCAAATTGCCTCATAAGACCCAAAATCGTTGACTGGGGCTTCAGATGTACAATTGTTATTGACACCGATGAAGTAAGTGAAGACGCAATAAAGAACGTGTTCTTGAAGGGTGGCAAATTCATCGGTTTGTGCGAACACCGAAAGAAAGGCCGCTTCGGCAGGTTCGACGTGGTAGGTTGGAAACCCCTTAAGAGAAAAAGCACCAAAAAGAATGGGCCTGCAAAGAAAAAGCGCCACGAAAAACGCCAGACAGTTTCTGTAAAGTAATGGGGCTATGCGAGGCCTTGTGCTGCTCAGTATTCTGCTCTTTCGTTCTGTAGCATGTTGTCGTGCACTCCACGGGGCAGGGGTTCTCTTTCTGGGGAGCCCCTGCCATTCATTCGGCAGGTTCAGAATCATTAAACAGGCCAATTAGAGGCCTGCTCTTATTTCAAACCCTTTAACAAGAAAGGAGATTATTGAAATGAAACATCGGAAACATCAGCAAAATCAAAACAGGGAGTTTTTGGATAACTTTCCATTCGATATCTACCCGCAAATATGGCCCAACCAGGAGAATGCTTTGCTTATTATCGGCAGGGATGGCTCGGTTCTGCTTGAACTGCCAACTGGTTCGGGCAAGACCGTAACTGGTCACACCGGTTTGAGGACTCTGCAGAGGAGCAACAGGAGGGGCAGATTTTTCTACATTGTACCCACCAAGACCCTGGTGGACCAGGTCCACCAATTACACCCGGACACGACAATTATTTACGGGAGGAACGAGTATCCGTGCCTCTACTATGAGGAGGCGTTTCCCGCAGATGAGGTGCCCTGCTCCCTCCTTACAGACTGCCCGCACAGAGTGGACCAGCAAACTGGGCGGACAAGACAGCGAGGATATCGGTCGTGCCCCTACCTGCGGCGGAAGTATGAAGCAAGGCAGGGAGGGATTGTAGTCTGCACGGTTTCCTTTTATCTGTTCACCCATCTCTTCAACCCACAAGACTGGCCAACACCAGACGGGCTGGTAATAGATGAGGTGCACAAGCTGGCAAAGATAGTGCGCAATTCCCTGAGCTATGAAATCTCGGACTACCATCTCCGGCGCGCAGTAAGGCTCATGAATGAGATAGGGGCGAATGAGGAAGCAGAGACATTCGGGAATTTTCTCAGCACCATGACACGGATCATCCGAAGGAGGAGGAGGAGGAACGCGCGCAGGTCCACCCTGCTTGAATCTGACGAGCTCATGGAGATGATAGAAATCCTTGAGAGGGTTGATGAGGGGCGGCTGAACAGAAGGGTCCGCACTGCACTCAGCAGAGGCCAGGTGGACCCCCGCGAGCACCGGGAGGTGCTCAGGAGGATTGAGATATTCATCCATGACGTGCGCCGCTACATTAGGTCGCTGGGATTCTCGCTTTCAACAGGAGACCGGAACCCCCTGAATTATGTCTACTGCTACTGGAGGGAGGAGCTTGTGGGAAACCAGAGGGTCCAGTACAACCTGCATATAAAATCATACTATGTGCGGCCAGTTATCAGCAGGAGGCTCCTCTCCCCCTTCACCCTCTCAATGTCAGCAACCATAGGTGATCCAGATGTCCTCGGATTCGAGACAGGGATAGTGTCGCCGTTTCATACCTTCCCGTCCAGCTTTCCGGTTGACAATGCCAGGATATTCCTTCCCACTGACACCCCGAATCTGGCCCTCAATGCCCGGAGCCGCCAGCAGCCGACAAGGGTGATAAGGAGCGTCACTAGGGCGTGCAGAAGGTTTGCCGAGAATGGCATACGCTCCCTTGTGATGGTGGTTTCCAACCGGGAGCTTGACAACTTCCTGCTGAGGGCTGAAGAAGAGGGCGTCAATGCAGTCAGTTACAGGCACAACGGCTCAACAGCCAGACAGGCTACAGAAAGCTTCAGGAACGGAAACGGTGATGTCCTGGCCGGAACCGTAGCCAACTACGGTGAAGGCATAGATTTGCCTAGGCAGATGGCGCCTGTGATATTCTTCCTCAGGCCCGGCTATCCGAATCCTAATGATCCGGCAACGATTTTTGAGGAAAGAAGGTACGGAAGGAGACGCTGGGCGATCTGGAACTGGAGAGTGATGATTGAGGCCCTTCAGGTCCGCGGAAGGAACATAAGGGGACCGGAGGATGTTGGGGTCACCTTCTTCATATCCCAGCAATTCCGAAGGTTCCTCTTTCCCATTCTGCCGGAATGGCTCCAGGATGCCTACAGGGGGGAGCAGATCTTTGATCAGTGCATTGAGGAGGCTGAACAGCTGTTGCTTAGGAGGCGGCGCAGACGCAGGGGAGTGCGACGTGGCGGTCGATGAGAAACTGAAAGTTACGAAGGATTTGACAAATCCTAAAAGTAGGGGTCCTCTCTTTCAGAGCAGGATCCCCGTCATTATCATATTTTTGTTGATTATTGCTCCAGAGCATACTAGCGTATTGTTCAGTTCTGTGCAGCTCAGTCTGGTCTTCCAAGGGGCAGAGTATCCAATCCCTGCCATGTCATCATTAGATAGTGCAGTGCTACGCATTGTGCAGTTCAGTTCTCTGGACCGTAGTGGTGCACTGTAAAATTCTCCAAGGGGCAGGGAGTTCCTTCGGGAACAACCCTGCCATGGCATTATAAATAATATTCTTGGTATTGTGCTGTATTGTGGCGTCATGCCCGCTGCGGCTATCAATTGCCTTGCAGCGTACAGTGATCCATGGGGCAGGGTAGCCAATCCCTGCCACGGTATTATAGTTACATAATATGGATACTGTACATTGTGGTACTGTAGACTTGTGCCCTCTGCGGCTTACTATGGTAGCGTACTGTTTTCCGTGGGGCAGGAACTTCTTACTACTCAAGTTCCTGTCATTTTTCAATTGTCAACTTAACGGGATAACACCCCAACCGATAAGTTTATATACTACAATATACAAATATACCCTATAGAAAGTTAAATCATTCAAGATTAGGAGGAATTCAAATGGCAGAAAAGGGAGAGGGAAAGAAAATCCAGCTG
>JAUXAV010000179.1 GCA_030619735.1 Candidatus Aenigmatarchaeota archaeon
TCTAAGTTTCCCTTCTTGTTCTTTAACTTTGCCATTTCTGTGATCTTGGCCATCAGTTTGGATACTAGGGATGCCTTGAGATTCTCGTAGGTCTGTTTGGCTTGGGCCAGAGTTTTTTCCCGGTCTAGCTTTCTCTGTATAAATGTCTCCACCTCTATCGCCTGACTCAGACTTAAAAGAGGAGCTTCCATTCCTTCCTCACCTACCCGGTGGCTCCGGGACTGTAGCTCCTCCAGATTAATGAAACCTGCACCCGGCTCAGGCATTTGCTGAATGGTGTTGATAAAACTCCTCTGGGATTCCAAAATAGGATTATTCTCTACTGTCAGTTGGATGATCTGCTGGATAATATCTTCCTGTTTTGCATGTTCCTGTACCGGTTGTTTAGCTTGTCCCAGAGCCACCAAAGGAGGGGTAAGCACAAATAGGATAAGGCAAAAAATGAAAATATTTTCAGCTCTCTTCATTTATATTCCTCCACTTTACAAGGTATTTAACAGGAACTTCAAAGAAATCGTCGGGCGAACTACCGCAAGGCGACAATTCTTTTCCTTTGAGAACTCCTGGAAGTTAAAACCAATGGTTATTACTTGACTGCTACCTCCTTTAAGGAAATCTTATTCCTGCTCCCACGCTAAAAGTACTTTCCTCATCTGAGGCAAAAGCATTCTGAACTCCCAGGATCACCACCATGGGGAAGGGTTTCCACAACTCTACCTCGCTCCCAAAGGATATTCCTACATTGCCTCCGGCACCATCATATTCAACAATAAGATTCCAGTTTCTGTGGAAGACAAAGGCCAAACTTCCAAAGAAATTATCTTGGAACCTTCCCGAGCCCCAACCCAAGGAAGCTAAGAAAGGCAATTTTCCTCTGGGGTAACATTTTGAAGCTACTATATAGGGGCTTGTGTGCATCTGTTCAGGAATTTCATTGATGGCATCGACCCCCGCTGCCATGGCAGGACGAGAAGCAGTTTCATCTAGAAATTGATACTTGCCACTGATCAGAAAATCACTGAATTCAGAGACGTCGGCCATGGTTAAGACGAGCTCAAGGGAGCTACCCTTTTTGCCAAGGCCCGTTCCTGCGAATACCCCTTGTCCGGTATCGTTGGTATTGAAGCAGAATCCTGCAAAATAGCTCTCCTCACTATATTCTGCATAGGCACTATGAGTGGCTATGGTCCCAGATGCCTGAGAGTAAGCACACTCACCACAGCCTCTACTAGTGGTAGCGTCGGATCCAGTGGATGTTACTCCTTTGGCTAGGCAGCCTTCGATATAAGCGTATGCCAAGGTAAATGGTAATAGAGTAAAAACAACCGACACTATAAGCACCGATACTGCCCTTGTAATAGAATTGAGTGTTCTCATCGTTTCCCCCCTTTTAAATTTTTATTTTTGATAATCAGAATGCCTCACACTTTATCACATAATCCCCCCTTTCTTTAAATATCTCTCATTTCCTCTTTTCTAAGAATCCTGATTAATTGCATAACTACGTCCAGGTGTTCCGGACCTAGTCCCCGACTCATCTTTAGTAAATCCTGCCTTTTTCTATCTTTGAGTAGATCCTTTAGTTCACCAGATAGAAGATCCAAAGAGTTTGGAAAACTACCGTCCTCAAAGAAATAACTAAGGGGAACGGAAAAAGCCTCCCCTATCCTCTCCAGCATCTTGAGAGATGGATACTGGTGTCCTCTTTCAATCTTTCCGATATAGCTAGAGCCAACCTTGCCAGGAATGTGCTGGGCGAATTCGTTTTGGGTCAGGTCCAACCTTTTTCTCACCTCTTTGACTCTTTGACCGAGTTTCATCTTTTCTCACCTTTGTAATTAGTATCTAGCTAGCTATCTCGGTCGGTTGCGTCACTCGGTCATCTTATCTTTTAGACGCCCAAAATGTTTAAGATAAGATTCATCCCTCCCGAGTAAAAATCCATGATCTTTCTGATAAAGATATCTTTTGAGAAAGAACATATTAACGCTGGGAGCCTTTTAAGTTGGATATTCTTGCTCTTACTTTTCCCTTTTCTCTACCTCCTTTTGTATCCGCTGAAGGTCCTCGGTAGTGAGATTCCGAAACAATTTCACATCGTCTACAGTTTTTTTCTCAAATTCCTCAGGTTCCTTGATATTGATCACGATATCCATCTTCGCCCCTAGCATCCACAACACTCCTTGCAATTGCGACCTTTCAACATTTACCATCACCTTCATTTTACCCTCTTTTTAATACTGTAATTCCTAATTCTTAACTTAGTTCCCTCTGTCAATGATAATTTCTTTACTCTAAACTTGTGCAAGGGAGTCTCTCATTTAATAAAAAAACCGACCTTTGTAATTAGCATCTAGCTAACTATCCCGGTCGGTTGCATCACTGGGTT
>JAUXAV010000054.1 GCA_030619735.1 Candidatus Aenigmatarchaeota archaeon
TCTTTGGTGGCTGGTTCACTGCCAGTGGTAGGTGTTGGCAAGGTGGTTATCTTCTGACCAGCCATGTCCAACGCCTTGGTAGGGGCTTTAAGGTCGCCAACCTCGACGGCGGCCATATCTTCCGGAGCTATATTTAGCCAGCTCCAATCTAGTGTAGTACCTTTTGGAAACTTCATCCTTCTCCTCCTGAAATTTAACTAACCCTGTTCACAGACATTAGATATGTTTCTTCATCGTTCCCCTCCTGGTCTACGTGCTCTCACCTATCTTAATCCATTCATAGGCGCCAACTGAGTTCAGAATGCAGAGTGACACATCGGTTTTCTCCTCGTTGTAAGTCACCATTATCCCCTCCCACTCAGGGCCTGGTGGGGGTAGGGGATTCATCAATTTCTTGAGGGCAGGCGCCTGCTCTACACCGTTTATGTAAACACTCATGCCAAATACCCCCCACTTGCTACCGCTCTGTATAGGACAATAACGGTAATAGATGCGTCCTCATCAGCGTCATCACCAATAGCGGTTGCCTGTATACTCCTCCCCACTGCTAGATATACGCCAGTTTCTTCCGCACTCCAAGCGAGCTGGGCATTTGCAGTCAGGTTTGCCTTTACTCCATCAGCGGCAGCAATAAAGATATGTGGAGTTGTAGCATAATCATCCTCAACCGATATGCCTGTCCAAGGGTCATCAGTCAGGTCAGGAGTGGCAGCCATTACAACGATAACTCCTTTAACAACAACGGCCTGGCCTGTTGCTGTGAGCAAGACGTCACTTCCAGCGCCGTCTCCAAGACGGCCGTCCCAACTTGCCACTGCCATCTGCAGCTTACCCATTACTTTGGGGTCAGCATCGGTAACAACCGTATCCAGTTTGGCCTCGATGCGGGCCACATCTATCTCGATGCTGGAGATATTGAGTATCCTGAAAATAGTGCCTGCCTTTATCTGGGCACTGAAGCCGGTTCCCTGGAGGGTGATAGCCCCTGTGTCGTTATTAAAGGATTCCGATCCTTTATCCTCACCTCGGGCATCACCACTCAGAATGAGGACAGTTTTCTCGGGGATGCCGCTAGGCGAGATAAAGGGATTGTTCTTGAGGTTGGTATCTACCAGGGTAGTGCCACCTTCGGCACCATCCCCAGTGGTGATTCCAGAGTAGGCGGTGAGTGTTCTAATTAGCGCATCTCTTGAGAGAGCATGTCCTTTGCTTGTCATAACTCCTCCCTTGCCAATGCGAAAGCCCTGCTCATTACTGGATTGGTGGTAAAGGTTACATCACCACCATAGCCGGTTCCTTTTGAGTTAGTGGCAAAGGCTCTAAAGTGATAGGTGGTGTCGGGAAACAGTCCACGTATGACCTGTGAGAAGCTTTCGCCTGTTGTCTTGCCCTGGGTTGGAGTGGTGACGCCGTAGCCAGTGTCCAGCCCCCACTCAAAGCCGCATTCGCAGGCCTCGCCGCCATTATCAGACAGAGTGCCGTTAAGAGTAGCGGCTATTGCCGACAAGCCCGATGCGGGGTTTGTGGTTACGGTAGGTAGCTCTATGGGGGTCTTAAAAGTCCTGTCAGCTCCGTTCGCCGTTCCAGCACTGTTCCTTGCCTGCGCCCTGAAGTGGTAGGTCTTGTTGGTGTCCAGCCCAGTTATAGCCTGCTCAAAGGCTACAACGGACTCCTTCCCTGATTGCCACTCGGTATCAATGCCGTAATCACTGGTCTCACCGTACTGGAATCTGACATCGCAGGCCTCCCCACCGTCATCTTCCAGGGTGCCGTTGAGGGTAGCGGTTGTCGCTTCAACTGAGGTGGCCGCGTTGGTGCTTACCGTTGGAATTGCTGCCAGAGTAGTGAATGACACCTCATCCCCATAGCTGTAGCCCGCCGAGTTGTGAGCGTAGGCACGAACATAATATGGGGTCTTACGGGCCAAGCTGGTCAGAGCGCCTGTAAAGGCACCAATTTCGAAGCTGTCCGTCTCCTCAATATAGTCGGCATACTCTGAGTCCGCAGGAGCTGTATCTCCCGGGTCTCCACGTGGTGAAGTATCGTAAACAAAGCCCCTCTTGTCGCAGGCCTCCCCACCATCATCGGTTATCTGCCCATTCAAAGTCGCTGAATTGTGAGTAATATCGGTAGCTGGGTTAGTGGCTACGGTGGGCTGTAATCCAGGGAGCTCCATGACCATCCCCCAGTTTGCCCTGGTAAGAGCCGGAGTATTGGTAGGGTCAGACTTCATGCGGAGCATATCGTAGTCGGCCAGGGAGACCTCGTGTGTGGGGTCGTTACCGGTGGTAGCGGTATCAGCAATATGCACGGTAAGAGTGGTATCGGCACCCCCGGGGGCCGGGGGAGTGCGCTTATATATCGTGAAGTCGTAGGACTTCCCAGCTCCAGGAGCAACTGTCAGCCAGAGATATAGCTTCCGCAGAGTGGCTTCCCAAACAGGTGCCTCTCGGGCGCGGTTAGTTCCCCCAAAGGTTGCCCAGGGAGCTATGGCCCAGTGGGTAAGAATATTCTCTTCTGTATTAGTGGTATGTGGCTCGTCGTAGGTCTGGCCGAGGACTATGGCCTCCCCACTTGTAGTTGGCACCCAGACAAGGCCCCAGCGGGCATTAGGCTCTGCAGCCGGTGTGCCAATCGGCTCTATCTTCCACTGGCAGGTATCTCCTGCGGAAATGCTGACATCGGTAGTCGCTGAGCCGGTAGTATTATCACCGGTGATGGAGACCACAAGGGCACTATCAAGACCGTTGACCTGAAGGGTAAAGCGGTAGCCGTCAGATCCACCCGGGTCAGGAGCTGCTGAGAGATCCAGCTGAGCATGCGAGAACTTCCCCCCAGTGGGAATCGGCTGACGCCATATGTCAACGTTGTTCAGCCTGACCCCTCCACAGGCGATTGAAGCATACTCAGTAGCCCCGCTATTAAGCTCACCCAGGAAGTCAGGGCTAGTGCACCCCAAGACGATGGACTGCCCGGTAGTTGTCGGGGTGAAAAGAACCACCCACTGAACAGCCTGTACACTGGGAGTACCTGCTGGAACATGCTCCATGGCGACCAGATCTCCTGCACTTACAGAGACCTCATGGGTCGTATCCTCGGCAGAAATAGTGCCACTACCTATAGTGGCGGTTAGGGCTGAGGTAGCACCATTGACGTAGAGGCTTAAAGTCCTGGACTTGCCCGCTCCAGGGTCACCCTGGGTCACGACGTAGAGGTCGGAGAACTTTCCAGCGCAAGGAACCACCTGATATCGTAAGGCAACGGCAGCCCAGTCGAGCTGTCCATGCAACGGGTTATAGGTTGTAGACGCGGCATCGGGAACATAGAGTCCCCCGCCCAGTACTGGTGTCCTCATTTTCTAACCTTACTCGTAGAATATTCTCAGCTGTACTTCAGTATAAATCGTTTACCTCAGAGGGCATTTTCCCTACTCTTGGACAGTTGCCGAGATAGTAAGGATGCCCGCCGTTGGCGCCACGGCTACCGTTATCTCCACGCCCACATAGGGGTGCCAATCGTCCCAAGCCAGCCCCACGCTGATGTTGCCGTTTGCGGGACATGGCAGCACCCCATTGATGTCTGTTGCCAGCTCCTTAGAATCCTGAACATTGCCGATAATCTGAATGTTGACTGCTTGGTTCAGCGATGACTCCACCTTAAACAGGATCCTCTTGGCGTTGCGAAAGTCCACCATCTTGTCGCTGTAGAAGGTGCCGGCAGATAGGATGGCCTGGCTGAATATTTGCTCTGGGTCCTTAGTTACCCAGGCTGTGCGTACGGTAACCTCTACACCCTCGGCGGGGGGAGCTACCGGTATCCCTTGAGCGGCCAACCACTGCTGCATCGCTGTAATTAGCTCGGCTTGGCCCTCAGCTACTTCTGCTAGCACCGGGACCAGAGTTGTCAGGACTTCGATTAAGTAATCCAGCTTTTCATCG
This sequence comes from Candidatus Aenigmatarchaeota archaeon, assembly GCA_030619735.1. Taxonomy (GTDB): domain Archaea; phylum Aenigmatarchaeota; class Aenigmatarchaeia; order QMZP01; family JAUXAV01; genus JAUXAV01. Next base: position 3,939 of record JAUXAV010000054.1, read on the forward strand.
ATAGGAGCAGCTCGTGCCGGCTTGGCTGCCAGTAACGCGGCAATAGTGGTACCCAGTACGGTGCCTCCTATACCACCAATTATTAATCCCGTTCCCACACCTCGTTCTCGCTCCTGAGTCATCAAAGCACCCCCGCCATAACTTTGTCGTAGACATCTTTGGGTAGCTCTTCCCTAGTGGCCAGCCCCCACCTGGCTCGGAAGATGTTGGTCATAGCAACCTTAAGCACTGTGAACCTAATATTTATGGTTCGGCTCACCGTTGCCTTGAGCTTAATCCTGAGTTCGTGGAGAGCAGGAATAAAGCAGCTGATATCCTTCCCCATGGCGGCCTCAAGCCCAACGCCCAGTGACCAAGTAGGGAACTCAATGTAGTCGGAAACATGGTCCCGGTCAATGGCTATCCTGATGTTATCGGCAGCGGCATCACCCGGGCTAGCCGATAATTTGGTTAGGAGTAAAAACTGGCCATTAACTGGGTGAAGCGTTTCGACATCAACCCCGGCCGTGGGCACGGTAACCTGGAAGCCGTGAGTCTCCTCCTGGATAACCTGATATTCTCTGGCTATTTGCTGGGTTAGGGGTAAAGGGAGCAAGCCCTTCTCTACAGTATCAGAGATACCCAGATCTCTATTAAGCTTCTGCTCATCTGGGGTGAGAGGAATCCCATAGCGGAGCTTATGGGCTACCGTGGGCTTGATGACCCAGAGAGAGAAGAAGCTCTTGAAATCAGTCTTAGTGTTAACCGCAGAGCTATTGAAGAGGTTATAGTAGATCCTGCTCTTGGCGAGGAGAGAAAAGTTATTGGCCAGCAATTGAGGGGAACCCCGATAGAGCATGGAGCCAGTCAAGACGCTAAGGGTGGTCGCATCCACCTTGAAGCGCATCTCGACTTCATCGTCCCGATCAACAGCAACCTCTGACAAGCGGACAAGCAGTGGCGGGAATTGCCTCAAGTCAAGCAGGGTGGGCGATACCTCAGACTGGGTGGCAATCGTGGGTACTGCGCCATCTGGTAGTTGCTCGGGGAAATAGAGGACTCGTTTGATAGACGCTTCGTTAATAGTCATAATTTACCTCCAAAACAATATTGCCTATCACGAAGCTCTTTGCCATGTGATAGGCAATATAACCTTGCATCTCACCACGGCAAGGCTCCGCGGTAATATTCAGTTATTTACAGGGACCCTTTTGGCCACCAGTCTTGCTTCCAGCACCGGGTCCAGACTGCCCTGGGTTACCACCCCCACGACCGTCTTTTGGCCCCCTGGCTCCGGCTGGCGGACCTTTGCCATCTTGTCCTGGCATAACTACTCCTCAGGCTCAGTCGCAGGCGGCTCAACCACTGGCTCAGGTTCAGGCTTTTCCTTACCTAACAACCTGGCAATCAGTGTCTCTTTATCGCCAGTTGAGTTCAAGCCTTGCCCCATGCACAGGATTGTCAGTTCGGTTATGGTCTTTTGCTCAAGCTCTGATTTCTTAACCATCTTAAGCTCCTTATGGTGCTATCTGCAGGAAGACGAGGTGGTTCATTATTGTGGTATCAACGCCACCAGTACCACCAGGATGCTCTGCAACGTTTTCACCCACCGGTCCCGTGCAAGAATAGAGAAAGCCAATCCGCTGATAACCTAGACGGGTGGCGTCAGCAAGAGCTAGGTTAATCTGGGCAGCACCATCACCCATCATATATACGTCTCTTTCTCCGCCTAGTCCGCCTTGATAAGAACCAGATGCCCATGTATTACAGAGACCCCAGGTCTGTATCCAGAGATAGTCTCCAGCAGTTGGCTCATTCCCACCCTCGTCTAGAGGACTATTGAGGATGCCTACGCAAGGATCAAAAGCCCCGCCAGCAGAACGAGATAGCCCTGCAGCAACCACCTCATGATAAGGACCAGGAACTAGCTGAGCGGTTGCAGCTGCGGTGTATGTTCCAGGCAGCAGACCATCCAGTGTTATGACAGTCGCAGTATTGGAAATTATGCCCAGCATGGCTATGGGCTGTCCTGCCTCAAACATGGTTAGCAATCCGCCAGCATAGGCATCGACCACTAGGGTTGGAGCACTAATCGTCACAGTTCTTGCCCCTATGGTCGCTGTGACTATTGTAAGGGCACCGCTAGCTATGGCGTTTGCGAACAGGCCCATGCCACCAGAAACACCACCGTAACCAGTCGGCCCGTATGCACCACCTATTGGATTGATGGTCCCTAGCTGGGAATACCGCCAAGCCCGATGGTCGATCGAACTAGGCATCGCCCGGCGGCTACCGCGCTTGTATTTCTGGACAGCACTCGCCCTGTAGATGTCTTGTTCTGGCACACCGGGCAGCCTCTCACCCAGAATGCTATCAAATACCTGACTAAACTCTTCTCTTGTATAGCGTCTCATGTTATCCTCCTTGTTCTTATTTCCGCTTCCCTAGTTTCTCTAGAGCTATCCAGAAACTGCTCAACCTTAATCAGGCAGCTCCCAGGTATCCATCGTAACAAGGTTACGACCCTTATGCCACCAGTATCTTGGCCATGTACCCAAACACGCTGAACGTGCAGGCAATAGCAGGAGTGGAGACAGCGGTCCGGGTGGTGAAGATCGCGGTAAGCACCGTTCCAGCAGGTAACCTCAGCATAACTGGCTTGTTGGTTACAGCCCATAATGCCCCAGTGTAGTGGAAATCATCCGTTATAGTTTGAGCCGTGTTCACAGCAGAAAGCTGCTCAGCACCGTGGAATGCCTGGCCGTGACCAAGAGCGCCAACCCGGTCAGTCCACAGGGAGCAGTACCAGTTATAGCCAACCTGTGCTAAGGCACCATTAGCAGGGCTAAAGCCCTCAACGGCGTTAACGTACCAGAGCTCTCCAGTTGGAACCGTGATTGTACCCGTGTGGGCTGTGCCAATGGGGTCTGCGGCTATTACTGCGACCTGTGCCAGGTCATAGGCGGCTTCCCGGCCGTCTAGGATACCCAGGATGTGCTGTTGCTCAGCCTGTACCAGTGGCTGGTTTACTGCCTTATCCAGATCCCAGAAAGCAGCAGCGCCCTTGTACACACCGATTGGTAATCGGCCAAGAGCGTTGATATTGACCCCACCGGTAACTGTAGCTGGGGTTAGGTTGGTAATAGTAGTCAAGGGTCGAAGAGTCTTATCCTTTGTCTTTTGTCTACCCATACTCATAGAATACCTTCCTCTTCGTTAGATTTCTTTTGCAGGAGTAGCCACCCTAGCTACTAATTCCCGCCATGGCGCCGGTCATCATCTTCATCATCATAACCACGATCATCATCGTGATCATCAGGTTCATAATGGAGTTGATGTCCAGCTGGGCTCCAGCTGTGATTGCACCAGTTGTCATAGTAAGATCCTCCTCAATTTAGTTCTCCAGCTGCTTTAGCTGACACCGGCCATAGCGCC
>JAUXAV010000046.1 GCA_030619735.1 Candidatus Aenigmatarchaeota archaeon
CCCAGGTATCCCAGATAAGCAAATAGCAGGACAAAGAAATACCCGGCTGAGATTTCCAGGGCGAGTACCAGGTGGGCCATCATGAAGGCATAAAGGGGATAGTCCCTCCTGTAGAGCCTCTGAAGGACTGCCCCTGTGAAGAGCATGACCAGGAGGACTGCGGGGAGGCCGAAGTCCAGCATGATTTCCCCCACAAGGGCCGAGGTCAGCCTGCCGTCGCAGCCGTAGAGGGCATAGCAGGTATAGAGGCCGAAGGGCATTTCCATGCTTGAGCCGAAGGAATAGCCCCAGGGGAAGCTCTTCTTCACCGCATCGTCAAAGACATGGTTGGTGAATCCTATCCTGTATTCTGTTGTCCTGAGAGGCCCCAGGGACCATTCCGATTCCCCTGTGCTTGTAAGGGAATGCCCTATTAATACAGCAGGAACCAGTGCAGCTATGAAAACCAGGATAACGGGAAGGATTTTCCTGATATTTACCCTGCCCTCCCTGCCCAGTTCCAGGAAGAGCCAGGCAAAGAAGACTATCACTATGTATGACCTGAAGCTTGAGAGTATGGAGACTATAAGGAGGATTAAGAGGAAGAGCCTGGAAGGATTTTTTCTTTCAGCAAAAAATCTGACTGAGGAATAGAGCATGAGGTAGAAGGAGAATATATAGGGAAGCGTTACCATGCCCATCAGGTCGTTATGCAGCTGCAGGTCAAAAAGCGGTATGCCCTGTATTGCAAAGTTCAGGATGGAAACAATCAGGCCGAACAGGAACATGTATTCCCAGTAGACCCTTCTGGAAAGCCCAGGGGAAAGCCTGAAGAGGAGGGGCCTGAAGAAGCCTTTGGTGACAAGGTGACGGAGGTTCAGCGCTATATAGCATCCCAGCAGGGCAAGGGCATTAAGGGCTATGCTGAGAATCCAGCCCAGGCCGACCATGTAGTTCACTATAATACAGCCCATCAGGAATGAAACAATAAGGGGGAGGGGGCCCAGGCGGAAGACTTTTCCGCTTAGCCTGAAGCCCAGGAAGAGGCAGAAAAAGGCAAAGAGCCAGACCAGGATTGCGAGCGGGGATATGGCCAGGTTGGGGTTTACAGCCAGCATTGCAGGGTCAAGAACGGCAAAGATGCCCAGCAGTAAGTAGATTGCAGCGAACAGGTAGAATATCTCAGGCCTTGTGATTGCATTCCCCATTCTATACCCCCGCGACTTCCCTGTATATTTTTTCTATCTTCCTGACTGATTTCTTCATGTCAAACTTTTTTGCCTTCCTTTTCCCCGTGGCGGCAAGCCTTGCTGCAAAGCTCTCGTTCTCCAGGACCTTCAGGATGGTCTTTTTATTAAGGTTCATGCATTCCCTAGGCAGGACTTCCTTTAAGCCTCCTGCCGGGTTTGCAAGACAGGGGACCCCCAGAGCCATGGCCTCCAGGGCAGTGATGCCAAAGCCCTCAATCCTGGAGGGGACAGCCATAAGGTCCGAGGCCTTCATGTATTTGAGGCATGCCTTATGGGTCTTGCTGCCCGGGAACCTGGCATTTTTTATGCCCTTCCATCTGGCCCTGCCCTTCAGGCTCTTCATCATGGGGCCCCTCCCAAGGAAGAGGAAATCCGCATCAATGCCCCTGGCCATGTCCAAGAGAAGGTCAGGGCCCTTATCCTCTGTCAGGGCCCCTGCGAACAGCACAATCTTCCTGTCCTGGGGGAGCTTCAGCCTCTTTCTGAGCCTTGCCCTGCCCTCCCTGGGAAGCCCGGAGCGGTCAATCCAGTCATATACCACCTCAAGTTTTCCCTTGGAAACGCCCATATTATGCGCCTCCCTGGCAAGGTAGCCGGAAACGCATATCAGTTTGCCTGCGGAGTTGGCTATCCTGGGGAATATCCTCTTTGCAACCCTGAGCCTGCTCCATCTCAGGAGGTCGGAGCCATGGGATGTCGCAACAAACGGAACCCCGCTCTTCTTCCTGAATATGGAGGCCACCAGGCCTGCCGGGTAAAGGGGATGGGCATGCACGATATCTATGCCCCCGTTTTCCTTTACAGCCTTGAGGGTCTTCAGGGTGAAGTATGAATACATGGAGCCCCTGAGTATGAACTTGTTCACTATGGGCATCTCGTGTATCCTTATCCTTCCGGCCAGCTTCCTGCCCATCCTGCCGTATGTTATCACATGGACCCTGTGGCCCCTGGCCTCCAGCTCCCTGGCAAGCTGGGAGCAATGGATTGCTATCCCCCCCACCTGCGGGGGAAACTGGGATAATATGCAGATTTTCATAAGTATCACTTGTTTCAATATTTAATATTCTATCGCTTCCTTGACCTGTAGAAGCACCATAATCCTATGGCAAAGAAGAGGAAGGCCAGGTAATACTGTATGACCCCGGTCTCTATCCAGACCAGGAGTATGGAGAGCTGGATGCCGTACAGCCCGAGGAAGAAATGGTTTTTAGTGAACCTGTATATCTTATGGGGAATCTCGGCAAAGAAGCCCAGGAGCAGGCATCCTATTATCACGCCCAGAAGCCCGAATTCCAGGTAGAAGGGCCCTATAAGGGTTGAGGCATAGAACCTCGGCATGTTGACTATCATCTCTCCCACAACAGCTCCCATAAGGATTCTGGGAACCCCGAAGAGCTGTATGATTATGTTCGCATACATCATCCCGAATGTGAGGCCTATAAGGGGGACGTTCATGAGCATTATGGAGAGCACATAGAGTGTGAAGGCGGGCCTTGAGAGTATTATGCTCTCTATTCCAAGGCCGGGGCCCCCGAAGAACATCAGGAGGTATTTTATCCCTACTATAAGGATTATACAGATAATCAGGACCTCAATTATATGGGATTTTCTCAGGCCCCGGGAGAAGTAGGCAAAGAATATTATGGGAAAGACAAAGAGCACCAGGTCCGTTACAAACCCTGACAGCACTGAAAGGATAACAGAAATCCCGGCAAGGAGTATATAGGTGGTGGCATTTTTGTTTCTTGCAAGGATTGCAACCATGCCCAGCAGGTAGAGCATCATTGAGACAGACCAGGTAATGTTATGGTAGTATGCCCTTGCAAGGGAGTTGAATATGGGAATCCCTACCTGGGCGTAGTTCAGGATAAGCCCCAGTATGCCTATCAGGAAGATGCCCGCCCAGAGGTTATAGTTCGGCCTGTACTCAGGGAACCTTCTTACTCTGCAGAGCTTCCCTCCTCCCCATAGGAAAAAAATGCCGATTAGAACAAGGACTATGCCCATAAGCCAGTAAGCGGGATAAAGTATGGGCACCGGGGAAAGCAGCGAGGCCAGTATGTAAAGAAGGAAAATGACAAATATCAGCCTGGCGGAATTGAATTTCTCTGGCTTGAAAAAACACCCGAGGCCCCTGATTATTGAGGAATCCAGCCTGACACTGCAGGAGGGACCGGGCAATGACAGGGGGATTTTTTTGTTTCTTTCATGAAGCCTTTCAATGCCCTTATTGACATGCCTGCCTATATCCGAAATAATGTCCTTCAAGCCCCTGACTAGTATATCAATCATATTCTATCACAAGGCAATCCGTTCCAGAGGACCATGTCTTCTCTGCCTTATATCCGAAATCAGAAATGGCCTGTGTCAGGAAATCGGAATCAAAGCCCTTCAGGAGTGTCAGCCTCAACTTAAGGTAGTCCCCGCCGTGAACACACTCAATCTCGCCCCTGTATTTTTCCCATAGAACGCTTGAGAGATAGGAGCACAGGACCTCGTTTGCGGGCATGTCAAGCATGACAAAGACAACCCGGCTTGAGAAGGAATCCTGAGCGCAGCTGTCTGAACTGGCAATCCTGAAGGATTCCGAGGGGTAGAGGGTTATGGAGCTGGGGAAGAGATAAGGGGTTTCAGGCTTATTCTCCATCTCCAGGAACCTCTCCTTCTGGAAGACTACCCAGAGCGTATCCGAGTCCCATACATACATCTTTTCGCCGCTGGCATCCAGGACAATGCCTGAAATCTTTACAGGCCTCTGGGCATCAAACCCTGTGCCTGTTATATCCGCTTGGACACCGAACCCCCTGCCTGTAAGGGTGTCATAGGTCATTATGGCCCCGAATATGTCCTGCCCCTTTGTCTCAAAATACTTTGCACCTGTAAATGAGAAATAGAGCCATACCAGAATTATCAGTACTATCAGGACATCCAGCTTTGTTATCCTCATCCAAATCCCCTTTATATCTGAACTTAATGTAAATATATTATACCCGGCTCTTAAATGAAACTATTGTTTTGACTATCCTTTCAGAAACCTTCCTGTCCCAGTACCTGGGAATTTTGCATCTGCTCATTTTCCTTTCAAAGTTCCTGTCCCTTAGAATTCTCTGGGCATTTTCCAGGATTTTATCCCTGTCAGCGCCGACCAGGATGTTCCCTCCCGCCTCCAGGGTCTCAACTCTTTCTGTGTTGTACCTGAGGGTAAGGCAGGGGACCCCCAAAACCAGGGCCTCCTCCTGGACACCCCCTGAATCCGTCAGGATGAATTTTGCATTTGATTCCATCTTGAGGAAATCCAGGTATCCCAGGGCCCTGACCATCTTCAGGCCGTTTGCCGCCCCCTCAAAGCAGTATTCCTCTATCTTCTTCCTGGTTCCCGGGTGGAGGGGGAAAATCAGGGGGGCATCTATCTCCCCCAGGGCCTCCAGGATTCCTTTCAGCCTTTTCCTGTCTGCTGTGTTCTCCTCCCTGTGCAGGGTAACAAGGCCGTATCCCTTCTCCTTTACACCGAGCTTCCCCATTATGCCGGATTTCTTCGCCCTTTCCAGGCTCTCCAGGAGGGTCTCAATCATAATATTCCCAACCATATGGATTTTCCCCCTCTCAATCCCCTCCTTCACAAGGTTATTGACCGCTTCCCCGGTGGGAGCGAAAAGCAGGCTTGATATATTATCCACAACAATCCGGTTTATCTCCTCCGGCATGCCCGTGTCCCTGGAGCGGTAGCCTGCCTCCACATGGGCCACTGGTATTTTCAGCTTCACAGAAGCCAGTGCCCCGGCCAGGGTGGAATTGACATCGCCCACCACCACTGTGAGGTCTGGCTTATCCCTCACCAGGGCTTTCTCTATCTTGGGGAGCATCCTGCCTGTCTGAACCCCATGGGTGCCGGAGCCCACGCCCAGATAGACGTCAGGCTTGGGAAGGGAAAGCTCCCTGAAAAACAAATCAGACATCTCCCTGTCATAGTGCTGGCCTGTATGGATAAGCCTGGCTTCTATCCCCTTCCTGTCCAGCTCCTTCATAAGGGGGGCTGCCTTCATGAAATTGGGCCTGGCGCCCACTATCACCGCGCACTTCATATAACCGTTTTGGGGTTTTGTATTAAAAAGCATCTCTTTTCAGAACAAGATTAATCCTCTTTTTTGGATTCTTTTGGGGATTCCTTCTCAGGGGATTTGGCTTTCTCTTCATTTGCTGGCTCTTCAGCCTTCTTCTCAGCTGGAGCTTCCTCTTCCTTTGCTTTGCCTTCCCCCTCCTCTGCAGGCTTTTCTTCAGCCTTTTCCTCAGCTTCTGCGGGCTTTTTCCCGCCCTCCTTGCCGCCCCCGAATTTTTCCTTGAGCTTTTCCATCTTGCCCTTTTCCTCTTCCTTTACTATAATCTCTTCAGGAAGCATTGCTGTCACAACCCCGTCCTTGTCCATCCGGGCCTTGAGCCTGATGCTTGCAGGGGGCTTCTTTAAACCTCTTGCCCAGAGCCGCTCATTCAGCTTCCCGGAAATCTTAACAGTCCCGGCCTTCATGTGCCTGGAAAGGAATTTCCTTACCGTAGCAGTGCTTCTTCCTGCCCTCTTAAGGCTGGAGCCCTTGAGCCATTCAGCCCTGAGGGGGACTGTGTAAATCCTTTCCGGTTGTTCCGAAGAAGTTTTCTTGTCTGCCATATCAAAAACCTATTAAATCTTGAGCTTGTCCCTTCTCCAGTGCTTGGTCCTTACCCTGATTCTCCTGGTCCTGGCCCTCTTAAGGCTGAACTTCTTTATGTCAGCCCATCTTGGGGCCGACCTTCTCTTTCCCCTTGCCATCAGCCTTGCCTTCTTTCCCGATGATTTGTTCCTGGCCATACTATCTCCTTATTATCTTGCCCTTTTTTGTGTCCTTTGAGAGCACCCTGAATATCTCCCTGAGCTTCAGGTCCGTTACCCTGCCATCCAGCTTCCCGGACTGGTATATCTGGAGCAGGTAGAGCTCTGCCTGGCCCGAGAGCTCGGGGTTTACCATCCTTACCCTTGCAAGCCTCTCCAGGGCCTCCTTTGTGAGGATTCTGCCCAGGAGGGTTTTCTTCATCTCCTCCAGCTTCCTGAGCTGCTCCATTTGCGCGAGGTTTTCCCCCAGCACTGCTGCCATATTATTCACCTTTCCCAGCAGCCCCGGCTGCCTCGCGCAGGAACGCCTTGCCCTTTGGCGTTATGAGCCTTCCCTTGCCCTTCATGGTCTTTAAAAAGCCTGCGCTTTCAAGCTGCTGAAGGATTTTCCTTATAATAGCACCAGAGGCCTTATACCTGTGCTCGGGCTTGTGGCCCCTTCTCTTCCTCCCTGAATAGACCTTCCTGAGGTTTGAGACCCCCATATCCTTTCCGGAGTAGAATTTCCTAAGAATGGAGGCTGCCCTTGTCCACCACCAGTCCTTCTGCAGGGGAGGCCTTTCCCTGCTGACTCCTGTCTTTACAAAGCTGCTCCAGGCAGGGGGCTTCATCTCTTCCATGGCCTGCAGTTTTTTTGCCGCTTCCTCTATCAGCCTCTCCTGGGGCACATCCCTTATTGATACTGTCATATCATATCGCCCTGCAAATCTATAAGCTATATTATACAAATGCATTTAAAAATCAAGTACCCACCATGAATGGTGGGGCATGCTCCAATTGGATAATGACATAGCTATTTGGGGTACAATCTGTGTCTCTACCTTTACACTGGACACAGAGACATCTCTGCATCTCAAGCGAACAGGCAGAGATGCAGACTCGTGAGTCCCCATCTTAAAAGATGGGGTATAAGGGATTCACGATCAACTACCCCATCATAAGGTGCCATGGTGTTCCCTGTTCACTTCTTCTCCAGCTCCATTGCCATATTCTTTACCATGACATAGGTGGCCGCAATTATCATTATAATCAGGGTGATTATTATGTAAAGGCCGTATGAAAGCGCGGTGGACATCTTATCCAAGCAGCCAGATCCCTGCTGCAGTATGCATATGATGTCATTGCTTACAAGCTTGTCGAATGAGAAAAATGCAAAGAATGCTGCCACCAAGAATATTATGATGCCGAATATTGTTATAATTACTGTCCCTTTCATGTTATTGACCCTCCCGTTTCCTCTCTGCTTTTGTGCCCTTGCCGTAGCTATATTTTCTTTCCATATCAAATGTTATGAACAGGATATAGACTGCTGCAGCAATCATTATGAGCAGGAAAAAGATTATGAAAAGGCCTATTGTTGCGCTTGAAAACATATCTGTTGTGCATATGCCCCTTGCTTGTATGAGGCAACCCAGATTGTCGTACAGGAACATGTCAAAAATAAAGATTATGAAAAATGCCGCTATAAAGAGTACTGTAACACCCATTGCTATTATTATGTTTGCCCCCTTGGCTCCCTTCAAGCCCTTCATGAACACTCACCCTTTCTCCGCATTTCTGCTCTTTCTCTACGGTAGGGATGCCTTGAGATTTTGCCGCATTCAAGGCATCTTATTACCACGGCTTTTTGCCTGGGGTTTGTCCTTACCCTGCAATTGACCCCGGGTTTCAGGTAGCTATTACAATCTTTGCAGAAGCTTCCTTTTAAGTTTTCAGGGATTTTTACATTATAACGCATCCCTATCTTCCTGGCAAGCCGGACATACCTTCTTGACCTTTCCCTGTGCTCCCTGAATTCCCTGTCCGCAAGCCTGAAAAGTATATTAATCCTTTCCCCTGCAATATCCTGCTGCCAGCCGGGTTTTGTCCTGTTTCTTCTGTCCATGTTTAGATTTAGAATTCGGTTCTATTTATATTCTGGGGCAGGGATGCATAGTATTTTTAA
>JAUXAV010000275.1 GCA_030619735.1 Candidatus Aenigmatarchaeota archaeon
TGCTAGAGTGTAATCACGGGGCTCTCCTGTTAGTTTCCCATCTTTGAGGTACGCACGGGTTACTGATAAAAGAAGGCATTTCTTTTCGCCTGAATTTTCGTTAGGAACCAAACTATCGCCTCCTCTCTATAGAAGGGAGGCTAAAAGAAACCCATCCATAGTTTGTTTCCCAACTTTTTAAGGATTTCTGTGATGGAAAACATGCTTTGCGGTATAAAAATTTATATGTCTTTGCGTGCAAAATTAATACGTATTTCTCATCTTATTTTTCATTACTGTGAACATTATTAAAATAGATGAAACAAAATATATTATAGGCTGGTGAGGGAATGCTGGATATAAACCTGGTCAGGATTAACCCTGCGGTGGTCAAGAAGGACCTGGAGAAAAGGGGTGAAAAGGACAGGCAGAAGGAAGTGGACAGGTTCCTGCAACTGGACAAGAGATGGAGGAAGAGCCTCCAGGACATGGAGCTGCTTCGGAAGCAGAGGAACGAGCTCACAGAGAAGATTGCGGAGCTGAAAAGAAATGGGAAAGCCTGCAGGGGAGAAATAAAAGAGGTAAAGGGCATAAGGGGCAGGGTCCGGAAGCTGGAGGAGGGCGTAGATAAATACAGGAAGGAATCCCTGGACATCCTGATGCGCCTGCCCAACCTGCTGCACCCCAGCGTGCCCAGAGGCAGGGATGAGAATGATAACAAGGTAATCAGGAAATGGGGAAAGCCGCCCAGGTTTGCTTTCAAGCCAAAGGGGCATGTGGAGATTGCAGAGGGCCTGGGCCTGATGGATTTGGAGAGGGCAGGGAAGGTGGCAGGGGCAGGCTTTTTTTACCTCAAAAACGGGCTTGTTTTGCTGGACTATGCGATAATGCGCTATGCCCTGGACTTCCTGGCAAAGAAGGGCTACACCCTGATAGAGCCCCCCCTTATGCTCCAGAAGAGGCCGTATGAGGGCGTGGTTGATTTGGCTGATTTTGAATCCGTTATGTACAAGGCTGACGGGGAGGAGCTCTATCTTATTGCAACCTCTGAGCATCCCATGGCTGCCATGCATATGGATGAGGTCCTGGATTTGAAGGAACTGCCCTTGAAATACGCAGGGGTTTCCCCCTGCTTCAGGAGGGAGATAGGGACCCATGGGAAATATACCAAAGGGTTGTTCAGGGTTCATCAGTTCAATAAGGTGGAGCAGTTCATATTCTGCCATCCAAAGGATTCCTGGAAGCTGCATGAGGAGCTGCAGAGGAATGCAGAGCAGCTCTACCAGGGCTTGGGTCTGCATTACAGGATTACGAATGTTTGCACAGGGGACATAGGCTCCCTGGCTGCCAAGAAGTATGACGTGGAGGCCTGGATGGCTGACGGGAAATACAGGGAGATAGGAAG
>JAUXAV010000146.1 GCA_030619735.1 Candidatus Aenigmatarchaeota archaeon
CTACCTTTTCAGCGACCTCATTAACCCTGTCCTCTTGCACATCTGTTCTCTGGGCAGCCCTTGAGATGCCGCTTTTTATCTTTTCTCTGTCGAAATCTTCCTTCCTTTCATCTTTCTTTATAACCTGCATTTTTTCACCTCCTATTTTGAATATCTGTTATATACTCTTTTGTGACTTAAAAGTGTGTGCGGTTTTGGGGCTGGGGGGATATAACACTGTTATAGCGGCAGGCTGCGGCCTCTGCATAACTATTTAAAATATATCCATCACCTAGATATCATGAGGCTGAAATACCCCCTCAAAGACAGGCAGAGGCTGTTCGACCTCTGCATGGAAGAGAATGAATACCAGTTCTTCCTGGGCGTGAAAAAGAGAGGGGACGTGCTCGAATACACTGGCATTCCCATCCTGGCAGAGGGTGAAAAGTACCATGGAAACGGGGAGGCTTATACTGAGGCCTATATGAAGAGGCACGTCCTTAAGGAGCAGGACATCTACCTCCTGGATGGCCACACCCACCCAATTCCAGAGGGCAGGGACATCCCCCCTCCCCACGTGGGTTGGACCATAGGCAGGACCAGGGAATTAAGGGACTACAGGGACGCCAAGCTGCTCAGGATGCCGGAAGGCAGGGAATACCTGGAATGGAGAAGGGCCAGGATAATGGAATACCTCCTTATCCTTGACTGGCGCTCCATTAAAAGGGCCAGGATTAGGAATGAGCTTTTCCAGAGGGGCCTGGAATTCGGCGAGGCCAACCTCATAGAGAGGAACGGAATCTGGTTCACCATAACGAACAGGATATGGGGCAGCAATGAAAATATTTCAGAGGATATCACTGTGAAAAGCGAATCATATGGAGGCGACACAGCTGCCTTCATGGGCACGAGAGCGCTGCTGAAGGGCGTGCCGGTTGTCCCCTGCGCAGTCCTGGCAAAACCCAGGAGAGATGCTGTCAACACCCCCTCTTCCAGGGACAAGTTCGAGATAATCGCAATGAAATACAACCCTGAAATGTTCGCCAGCTTCGAGAGGATGGAGTTGACGGGCTGAACATGGAGCTGATTAGGGATATATAACACTGTTATACCCGCACACTGCGCCACATTAGATATTATTTCTTTTTCCCGACAGCCACACCCCCAACCTTTATCAACCCCGGCCACAATTTTAAACCATGGCAAAGGAAATCAGGGCAGTGATATTTGACATGGGAGGCGTTTTGCTTACCAACAGGATAGAGGAGATACTCCAGGGGCTGGCCGGGGCCCTGGGCATTGACAAAAAGGCCTTCAGGGAGTTCCAGCTGGGCTACCATGACAGGATGATAAGGGGAAGGCTTTCTGTAAGGGAGTTTGCAGGGATTGTGGATGAGAGATTCAGCCTCGGGATGGGCGCGGACAGGATTATTCAGCTATGGAAAAGGTCCTACCTTGAGGTCATGTCAGTGAATGAGGGGATACTGGAGATAGCAAGAAAGCTGAAAGAAAGGGGCTATAAATTGGGAATAATTTCAAATGTGCCTGACCTGCATGCACAGATAAACAGGGAAAGGAACCTTTTCAGGCCTTTTGACGTCTGCATACTGTCCTGCGAGGTTGGATTGACCAAGCCCCAGGAAGAAGTATTCCGGCTTGCTGCCAGCAGACTGGGCCTCATGCCGGAGGAATGCGTGTTCATTGACGACAGGGAGAAATACCTTTCCGTGCCCAGGAAGATGGGTTTCAGGGTAATACAGTACAAAGGGAATGAGGAACTAATCAGCGAGCTGGGGAAGACCGGAGTAGTGGTTTAGCCTTAAGCCCTGCCGGATATTCCAGGGCAGGCCTGATTCAGGGCCAGAAAGAGGGGCTGTTGCTGGATTCCGTAAGATATAACAGTGTTATAGCGGTGTACTGCGCTTCAATTTATATACTATATCCCTCTAAGTTGACAATACATAATAACAGAGCGGGACACTCTATACCTCGTCCGAAAGGACATCCACTTCATCGCCCCACTCTTTTGAGCATTCATTTGCTCAGAATATCAATAATTGCAACTGCCCTGCACCTCGTGTATCGTTCTCGTGAACAAATCCTTTCTCGCAGGGCAGCGGTTAAATGGCGGACATGACAAGCTACGTCCCGAAGAACAATCCATCTTTCGTCCGCCTGGATATTATGAAAGGGTGGGAACAGGAGGTCTGTCGTCATATATAGACACTTCTTTTGTCGTTCCCAGCCCTTAATTTTGGTGCTGCCCTGCATCTGAAAAATCGTTCTTCCGAACAATAACCTTATCGCAGGGCAGCTTAGAATGGCAGACAGTTCATGCCACGTCCCGGAGGACAGCACAATGATCGTCCGCCATAAATATCTAGGAAAGGGTAGGACATCTCCTTAATCGTCCCAAAGGACAAGCCAATGGTCGTCCCACCCTCTGGATTTCAAAAAACTGCCCTGCACATACCCTCTCGTTCTTACGAACATTCCTTATCTCGCAGGGCAGTAAAAAATGGCAGACAATCCAAGTATCGTCCCAAAGGACAGAGTTTGTGTCGTCCGCCTGAATATAAGGAAAGAGTGGGACAATTCCACGATCGTTCTAAATGATGAACAGAAATAGTATCGTCCCAATCCTGTTAATTTCAAGTGCTGCCCCGCAATTTCGAAATCGTTCTATTGAATATTGAACATCGCCCGTAACGCAGGGCAGCATAGAATGGGCGGACATTCATATGATCGTCCCGAAGGACAAATTCACATTCGTCCGCCATAATATTTGGAAATGGTGGGACATCGGTCAAGACGTCCCGAAAGACAATGAACCATTCGTCCCACCCTGTTGTTTTCAAAATACTGCCCTGCACCCAGTGGATCGTTCTTGTCGAACAGCATTTCTTTCGCAGGGCAGTATTATTAACAAATGGCGGACAACATATGAGTCGTTCCGAAGAACAAGCACACAAA
>JAUXAV010000215.1 GCA_030619735.1 Candidatus Aenigmatarchaeota archaeon
ATGGCCGGGGTTCCTGGGGTTTATGTCCAGAAAAGCAAGGCATGAATCATCCTCATAGATCTTTTTTGCAGGAATGTTCCCGTTTATTATCTCGCAGAATGGACATTTTCCTTCTGCTCCGCCGGCTTCTTTAAGGGCTTCAGCTTCCGCTTCCTTTCCTATTTTTGCAATCTCTTCCGCTATTCCCATACTTTCTTCCTCTGGCATAACAATCTCTTACTGCTTATTTGGGGCATACATTTAAATACGATGGGGCTGCCCAGATTTGAACTGGGGTCAACGGCTCCCAAAGCCGCAATGCTAAACCACTGTAGCCGAACCTTTTCATGTTTTTGGGTGAGACCTAGCCTTTTGAAGAAGGCGGAAGCCTCTTGTAAAAAGGCTCGGTAACTACACTACAGCCCCGTTATTATATTTTGTATTGTTATATGCTATTTATATTGTTTCAAGCCTCGGGAGGGAGTTGAACCCCCAACCTCCGGTTTACGAAACCGGCGCTCTGCCAGTTGAGCTACCGAGGCATAACTATTTTATTATGCTTTATATACATTAATTTATGAAGCAAGCTTTGTTCTGGAAGCCCCTGAAGGGCAGGAAGGTCAAATGCCAGCTATGCCCCAGGTTTTGCAACATCTCCGAGGGCAAGACAGGCTACTGCGGGGTAAGGCAGAACCAGAAGGGCAGGTTCTATTCCCTGGTATATGGGAGGCCCTGCTCATTCAATACAGACCCCATAGAGAAAAAACCTTTGTTTCACTTCGCCCCGGGAACCGTGTGCATATCCCTCTCCACTGTGGGGTGCAATCTGGGATGCCTCCATTGCCAGAACTGGGAGATTTCACACCCTGAAGCAGTCTTCGGAAGGGAGATGTCACCTGAAGAGGTGGTCAAATACGCAAAGGACAACCATTTGCCAGGAATTGCATACACCTATACCGAACCCACGGTCTTTTTTGAGTATGCCCTTGACACCATGAAGCTCGCCAGGAAGGCAGGACTCTACAATGTCTGGGTATCCAACGGATACATAAACCCTGAGCCAGCCAGGAAAGCAGCCAGGTATCTGGATGCGATAAATGTGGATTTGAAGGGTGACAGGGAATTCTACAAGAAGGTCTGTGCGGTTCCAGACCATAAACCCGTCCTTGAGGCCATAAAGCTCTTCAAGAAGGAGGGGGTATTCCTGGAGGTCACCAATCTCTTAATCCCGGGCTACAATGATAAGGAAAAGCAAATCCAGGAATTGGTCTTATGGGTGAAGAAAAACCTGGGTCCTGACACGCCCCTGCACTTCAGCAGGTTCTATCCCTACTATAGGGTGAAGGATGTCAAGCCGACCCCAGCAGAGACCCTGGACAGGGCCTGGGAGACAGCCACTAAATCTGGAATGCATTATGTCTATGTGGGTAATGTTGCGGGGCATCCGAAAGAAAACACATACTGCCCCAAATGCGGTGAGATTGTCATTAAAAGGACAGGGTACTATATAGAATTTGTAAAAGAAAAATGCGAGAAGTGCGGGGAGAAAATCCCTATTGCTGGGGAGAAATGGATGAAATAGAGTGATGTGACTAACATGCCTGCTCTGATAAACTTCAAGATTTGCGACAACTCCGAGGACTGCGACGGTATAGGGGTCTGTTCAACCGGGGCATTCTACTGGGACAGGGAAAGGAAAACCATAGCGGTTAATAATTCCAAATGCACCAGCTGCGGGAAATGCGAAGAGGCCTGCCCGGTGGATGCAATAAGGGTTGCCAGGACAGAAGAGGAATATGAGAGAATAAAAAAGGAAATAGAGAAGGACCCGAGGAAGGTTTCAGACCTGTTTGTGGACAGATACGGGGCGCAGCCCATATCCTCAGCCTTCCTTATCCCAGAGAGCAAGTTTGATATCCAAATCCTCAGGTCAACCAAGCCCGCTGTATTGGAATTGTTCAGGG
>JAUXAV010000001.1 GCA_030619735.1 Candidatus Aenigmatarchaeota archaeon
CCTAAGGGACAGGCTTGGCCTCTTCTTTCCGGTTTCAAATCGGTGGATTTTGGAATCAGGGACGCCCTTTGCATAGCCCTTCCTGGGCCTTTTCCTGCTCTGCCTTGCATAAGGCCTCTCCATCCTTGAATAGCATTTTGCTGGTCTGAGTGCCATAACAATCACTCTGTTTAGATAAGATAATATTAGTATATTTAAATGTTATAAAGTATGTGACTACAAACCTATCTGTCCTGGTGGATTTTGCTCTGGTCTATCCTGGTCTGTTTGTGGTATTTGGAGTCCTGCCTGGAACCATAGGGTCTTTCGGAGGGGGAGGTCAGCTTATGGAAGGTCAGCTTGGCCACCCTCTGGCCGGGATATAATTTAACAGCGGTTTTCCCAAGATTGGTTATCTCCAGGACTATCCTGCCCTCCCAGCCCGGGTTTATTGAGGAGGATGTGGTGTGAATCATTATGCCCAGTCTTCCCAGGCTTGACCTTCCGTCTACTGAACCCACCAGGTCATTTGGCATCCTTACGTATTCCTTAACTGTTCCCAGGACGAACTCACCCGGGTGGATTATGAAGGGTTTTCCGTCCTCCACCTTAACGGTTTCTGTATAATTTTCCGTCTCCTTCCTGGTGTCTATAAAGGGGATGGAGCTTGTTTTGAACACCCTGAAATCGTTTCCCAGTAGCATGTCCACCCCTGAGGGCTGTATCTGGACCTCTGGGTTTTCCAGGGGCTCTATCAGGATTTTTCCCTCCTTCAGGAGCTTTTTTATCTCGTGGTCTGGCAGAATCATACCATCAAGTTAATTTTATAAAAAAGATTTAAATGTTAACAGGATAGGATTGAATATGGATGCGGTTATACTGTGCGGCGGCTTCGGGAGGAGGATGTGGCCCCTTACCAGGGAGAGACCAAAGGCCCTGCTTGAGGTCAGGGGCAGGCCCCTTATAGAGCATATACTGGACAGGCTTGGGGGCGTAGAGGAAATAGAGAGGGTTTTTATCTCTGTTAACAGGAAATTTGATGGTCAGTTCAGGGCCTGGCTGAGCGGTTATAATTCAAAAAAGCCCCTGAAGCTCGTGGTGGAGCCCAGCATGGAGGAGGGGGAGAAGCTGGGAAGCATAGGGGCATGGGGCTTCCTGATAAGGCAGGAGGGTCTTGAAAGGCCTCTGCTATCCGTATCAGGGGATAATTTTTTTGACTTTGATTTGAAACCCTTTCTGGATTTCTACAGGAAGGTAGGGGAAACAGCAATAGGGGTCTTTGATGTGAAGGAAAGAGAAGAGGCAAGGAAGATGGGAATAGTGAAGATGGATTCGGATGGGAGAATTGTGGGGTTTGAGGAGAAGCCTGAAAAGCCCAAGGGGACCCTGGCCTCCACCGGGATATATGTATTCCCAGGGGAGGTCCTGGGGATGATTTTGAAATACCTGAAGCAGGGGGAAAATCCTGACAAGGCGGGGTTCTTCCTGGAATGGCTCCATAAAACAAGGCCCGTGTTTGGGTTTATATTCGGGGGGGAATGGGTTGACATAGGGAGCACGGAAGCATACAAGAATCTCAACAGCCAGGGTTAAAGGCTGAGGCCTGATATCATATTCCTTATCTTTTCAGCGGATTCCCTGAAGGCCTTTTCTTCATCTTCTGAGAGGTCAAGCTCCAGGATTTTCTCTATCCCTGATTTCCCTAATACAACTGGAACGCCTGTGCATATCCCCTCAATTCCGTATTCCCCCTCCAGGTAGGCGGAGAGAGGGATGGTCTCCTTCCTGTCCTTTACTATGGCCTCCGCCATCCTGGCTATTGCAATTGAGGGGGCGAACACCGTGGCTCCTTTCAGGGCTATCACCTCTGCCCCTGAAGACCTGGTCTTATTTGCTATATCTTTCATCTGCTCCTGGGAGAGAATCCCTGAAACGGGTTTTTCCTGGAAAAGGGAGTTGGAGAAGACCGGGACCATGGATTCCCCGTGTTCGCCAATAACCAGGGCATCTATCTCCTGGGGCTTTGCCCTGAGTTCCCTGGAGAGATAAAAAGCCAGTCTCTGGGAATCCAGGAGCCCTCCCATTCCCATCACCCTGTCCCTTTCAAAGCCGGTTGTTTTTTTCATTATGTATGTCAGTATGTCAATCGGGTTGGACACCTGTATTACTATGGATTCCGGGGCCAGGGTTTTTATCTTTTTGGCAACGGATTCCGTAATATCCCTGTTCTTGTTTATGAGCCCTGTCCTGTCCATGCCCGGTTTCCTGGGAAAGCCCGCTGTGTTTATGACTATTTCTGAGCCCTTAATGTCCTGGAAATCATTGGAGCCAGAAACCTCTACTGAAAAGGACCGGGCCGAGTGCATTATGTCCAGGGCATGTCCCTGCGGGAGGCCCTTGGCTATGTCTATAAGCTTTATGTCAGAAAGCCCCTTCTGGGCAAGCAAGAAGGCGGCCTCGCTTCCCAGCCTGCCGGAGCCTATTATGGATATCATGGTTTCTCCTTTGTCATCTCCATGGTTATGTCCAGGGACTTAAAAGAATGGGTAAGGCCTCCTATGGATATGAAATCCACGCCGGTTCTGGCAACCCTCTCAAGGTTGGAGAGGTTTATTCCTCCGGATGCCTCCAGCTTGGCTTTACCCTTAATCATACTGACCGCCTTCTCCATATCTTCAGGGGGCATGTTGTCAAGCATTATTATATCGGGTCTGGATTCCAGGGCCTCCCCCAGTTGCTTTAGGGTTTCCACCTCTATCTCTACCTTCCCCTTTGATTTCCTCCTGGCGCTTTCCAGGGCATTTTTCACAGAGCCTGCAAGCATTATATGGTTGTCCTTTATCAGGGCCATATCGTAAAGGCCCATCCTGTGGTTTTCCCCTCCCCCGCATCTTACAGCATACTTTTCCAGGATTCTAAGGCCAGGGGTTGTCTTCCTGGTGTCAAGGATTTTTGCCTTGCAGGGCTTTACAGCCTCTACAAATTTTTTGGTGGTGGTAGCCACGCCGGAAAGCCTCTGCAGGAAATTCAGGGCAACCCTCTCACCGGTCAGGAGGGCCCTGGCATTGCCCTCAATCTCTGCCAGTTTCTGACCCGGCTTTATACCGTCCCCGTCCTTTGCAAGGGGCTTGAATTCAATATTTGGGTCCAGTTCCCTGAAAACCAGTTCTGCCACCCTGAGGCCGCACAGAACACCCTCCTCTTCTGCTTTAAGGACTGCCCTGGCTTTGAGATCCTGGGGGATTACAGCCTCGGTTGTTATATCTCCCTCTCCTATGTCCTCTTCCAGAGCCAGTCTGATTATGCCTTCAATCCTTTTGTGGTCTAGAGCCTGCATACGGGCGGGACCTCCCTCTTGTGTTTTGATTTCTTAATCATATCCTTGACCTGCTTTAGCTTGTCTGGGTCAAGGCCCTGGGTCTTGTTGTTTTCCAGGGCTTCAAGGATTCTGTCAAGCTCCCCATAGGTTATGCCCAGTTCCTTTTCATCATACTGTCCTTTCCATAGGCCTGCTGATGGTGATTTGTTTATAATCTCGTCTGGAATTCCTAATTCCCTTGCCAGTTCTATAACCTGGGTCTTAAACAGGTCTCCTAGGGGTAGTATGTCCGCGGCGCTATCGGCATGCTTAGTTAGGTAGCCTATGAGTAGTTCTGTCTTGTTTCCTGTCCCGACAACAAGGTATTTTTTGAGGTTTGCAAAATAGTAGAGGGTGAGCATCCTGAGCCTGGGTTTTATGTTCGCCCTTGATATCTGGTCCCCCTCTGGGAGCGAGCGGGCAATTGTATCATATGCCTCTGACAGGTCAATGGTCTCTGTTTTGATATTGAATTTTTCAGTTATTAGCTTGGCGTGCTCCAGGTCTTTGGGGTCAGAATGGCAGGGCATGAGCAGCCCTAAAACATTTTCATCTAGGGCCTTTTTGCAGAGGACTGCTGTGACTGAGGAATCCAGGCCGCCACTAAGGCCTAATACAGCACCCTTTGCGCCTGCGGATTTCACCCTTTCTGCAATCCATTCGGATATTTTTTCCGGTATCATTTCCTGTCCTCCAGGAGCTTTTTGTATTCCTTTATCATTATCCCTGCAAGCCTGTCCCAGGAATATTGCCTGGATTTCAGCTTTGCCTTGGCTCCCATAGATTTTATCAGGGCAGGCTTTTTAAGCAGACTGGAGATTGCAAGCTTCAGGGCCTTGGAACTCCTTGGCTTTGCAAGGATTCCTATTCCCTTATCGATTATTTCTGGAAGGCTTGTGACCCTGCATGCAACCACGGGTTTTCCGCAGGCCATGGCCTCCAGAGCAACATTAGGGAAGCCTTCATGGAGTGATGGCAAAACAAGGAAGTCAGAGGCGGAAAGGAAATCCTTTATATCACTCCTAAGGCCTGCGAATATGACAGAATCTGATATGCCAAGAGAATCTACCTGTTGCTCAAGCTCCTGCCTTATAGGACCGTCACCCACTATCAGGAGCTTTGTATTGGGACTTGCTTTCACTATCCCCGACATTGCAGAGAAGAGATATTTCAGGCCCTTAACCTTTACCAGTCTTCCTACAAAAAGGATGACTCTGCTCTTGGCAGGTATGTTAAATTCCCTCCTTAATTTGTTTCCATTAGCTCCCTGGAACCTGGAGAGGTCTATGCCATTAGGTATTACCTTTGCATTTATCCTCCTGCCGTACCAGTCCGAGGCGGAGTCTACTATATGCTGGGTGATGGCAGTCACAAGGTCTGCCCTGGCTAAGGCCCTCTTCTCAAACATCTGGAGCATCCTGGCCAGTTTACTGCCACGGGCCTTTATATTGTCAGGTATGGTCCCCCTCATGGTATA
This sequence comes from Candidatus Aenigmatarchaeota archaeon, assembly GCA_030619735.1. Taxonomy (GTDB): domain Archaea; phylum Aenigmatarchaeota; class Aenigmatarchaeia; order QMZP01; family JAUXAV01; genus JAUXAV01. Next base: position 4,815 of record JAUXAV010000001.1, read on the forward strand.
GACCAGGGGTATGCCTGCAAGCTTCTTGACCGCAGAACCCACAAAGCCTGATATGGGGTTGTTGGCATGTATGATTTCTATCCTGTGCTTTCTGACATAGCGGAGGATATAGGGTATGGAGAACAGGTTATAGCTCAGGTAGGAGAGGCTTATGTCCCCGAATTCTTTTCTTATATGGGGTATCTTCACAGGGTGGATATTTTTGTATCTGGGAGCTCCTTTCTCGGCTACGAAGAGGAAGACCTGATGGCCTTTCCCAGCCAATCTCTTTGAGAGCTCAAAGACCTGGTTGTCTATCCCGCTCATCTTCGGGGGGAAGGACCTTGCACCCAGTATCGCTATCTTCATATTAAATCACACATACTTGTCAAGCCTGAACTCAGGCTTCTCAAACTCAAAATGCATCTTGTACCAGAGTATAAAGGATACCAAGGTCCAGAACTGCCTGGTATAGTAGCGCCTGCTCCTTTCATAGTTATCTATAATTTTCCTGATTTCCTGCCTTTTTAGCAGGTGTTTTGGAGCCGAGTCAAATAACTGCAAAGCAATGTCCCTTAATCCCTCCTGCATCCATTTTTCTGTTGGCAGGACAAAGCCGGATTTCTTCCTCTTTGCTATCAGCTGAGGCAATCGCTTTGCAACAGCCTTCCTGAACATATATTTGGTTTTCAATCTTCTCAGCTTCATGACTGGAGGTATGCTGAAGGCAAAGTCAATGAATCTGCGGTCAAGATATGGGACCCTAGCTTCAATGGCATGGGCCATAGTCATCCGGTCCACCTTCATTAAATAATCATTTGGAAGCTGTGTATTGAAGTCTGTGTACATCATGTTCTGTAGCAGGGGATTTTTGGCAGAGAAGAGGGGTTCTATAGTATTTCTTCCTGTCATGATGTTTCTTGAAAATCTTGTGGAAAAGATTCTTCTCTTTTCATCAGGGGTGAATGTGGATATATAGGAGAGGAATGCATCCACGTCATCTGATTTCTCCAATTTTTTAAACCTGGAATAGGTTTCTTTAGACATCCTTTTGCTGATTATCTTGGACGTTATCCTGCTTATGGGGGACGGGATTTTTTTATACATCCTGCGCATCATCATAACCCTGTACCGGTCATAGCCTCCCAGCATCTCATCCCCTCCATCACCCATCAATGCAACTGTTAGGTGTTTCTTGGTCTCCTGTGACATTATGTAAAGGGGTATTGCTGCAATATCCACAACAGGGGTGTCCAGATGCCACGTTATCCTGGGGAGAATCTTCAAATCAGCCTGCTCCACTATTATCTCCTTGTGGTCTGTCCCCAGGTGCTCTGCTACCATCCTTCCGAACCTGGTCTCATCTGTTGGGTGGCCGAAACCGATGGTGAAGGTCCTGACATCCGGATGGACCTGGCTTGCCAGGGCTGCTATGTAGCTTGAGTCCAGGCCGCCGGAGAGGTAAATGCCCAGAGGGACATCTGAGACCAGCCTAAGATTGACGGATTCCCTAAGGTTTTCCTCTATCCTTTTCATGCATTCCTTTTTTGACATTTTTCTTGTTTCCAGGCCGGGCTTCCAGTAAATCTTCCTCTGGAGCTTCAGGGTTTTCAAATTCAGTATGAGGTATTCTGAGGGTAGGAGCATCCTAATACCTTTAAAAAGGGTCCTGGGCGCGAGGGCATACTGGAAGGTGAAAAGCTCGTCCAAGGCCTTAAGGTCAAGGGGGAATTTCTTGTATTGAAGAAGGGCTTTAATCTCAGAAGCGAAAAGGAATTTCCTGCTAGAAAAATGGTAGTATAGGGGCTTTATCCCCGCCCTGTCCCTGGCGAGCATGAGGGTTTTTTTATTGGAATCATAAAGGGCAAAAGCGAACATGCCCCTTAGTTTCTTTATGAAGTCAGGGCCGAGCTCTTCATACAGATGGACCATAACCTCTGTGTCGCTGTTGGAAAAAAAGCTATGCCTGTCCAGTTGTTTTTTCAGCTCCTTGTAGTTGTATATCTCTCCGTTGCAGATTAGCTGAATGGTTCCGTTTTCATTGGAGAGCGGCTGCCTGGCCTTTCTGGAGAGGTCTATTATGGATAAGCGGTTGTGGCCAAGGGAGATGTTTTTGTCTGTGAAAGAGCCAGAATCATCAGGCCCCCTGTGGTTTAGGGATTCCATCATCTTCCTGAGAAGTCCGGGGTCCTCGAAATTGAAGCCTGTTATGCCGCACATAATGGTTAATTTAAAGTCCTTCTATATATTCCATTACCCCAGCCTTCCTTTTATGATAGCGATGCTATTTTATAAGCTTTGCTGCATATTCAATAATGAAGTGAAGGTAATGAATGTTTACAGGTGAAGGTAATGAATATCTTGATACTGGGTTCGCTTTCGGCATGGGATGCTGTCACAGGCGGGATGGAAAATTACATAACAGAGGTTTCGGAGCGGCTTGCAAAAAGGCACAATGTGCATGTCATAGTCAATAACAATGATAAAGGCAGCCTGAAATCAGAGGAAAAAATAAACAGGGTATCGGTCTATAGGCTGGGTTACAGCAGGATAGGGTTGAAAAGGATGCTAATCTACCCACTTGATTATTACAGGATTGCCAAAAAAATAATTGAAGAAAACGATATTGAAATCATACATTCGCTTGCATCATATCCGATGGGATATATAGCGTGCAGGCTTGGTAAAAAATTCAACATACCCTCCCTTATCAGCATCAGGAACACCATCCCGAGCTATATGAACACTGTTTTTATAAAAAGGCATTTCCTGAATTACACGTTCAAAAATGCCACGGGCTTGCATACAGCAAGTAATTATCTTAAAGAACAAGTGAAGTTTTTTTTCAGAAGGGAGGCGTTAACAGTTTATAACGGGGTTGACATAAAACCCCCTGGTTCTGGCACCAAAAAGAGGATAAGGAATAAATACGGCCTGAAATTCCCGACAATCATATGCGTTTCACACTATAGGCCACCACAGAAAAGGCAGGACATACTGGTAAGGGCTGGGAAAGGGGTAATCGAAAAGTACCCTGAAATGAAAATCCTGTTTATAGGCAGGGGGTTTTCAGAATCCATTTTAAGCCTGGCAAGGGGACTGGGACTGGATAATAACATTTTATTTTTGGGTGGAAAGCCCCGCAATGAAATCCCCCTTTATCTGTCAGTATCAGATGTTTTTGCGCTGCCTACCTTATTTGAGGGATTGCCGAATGCTGTGCTTGAGGCACTGGCCATGGGTGTCCCTGTTGTGGCCACAAAAACAGGGTCGCTGCCAGAGGTGGTTGAAAATGATATTGACGGCAAACTTGTCCCTCTTAGCGCAGAGGGGTTTGCAGAAGGGATACTGGATTTGCTTTCAGACAGGAAAAGATTAAACACTATGGGCAGCAGCGGAGTAAGGAAAACCAGGAAATTCACCTGGGAGAACACCGCAAGGGGAATTGAAACTGAGATGATAAGACTGGTCAAGAAATAGCTAACTTCCTTTCTTCATTCTGTAGTAAAGCATCTTGCTCTTTTCATATATTTTTCTGTCCAGAGGGAAGCCGAATATATTGTACCTTGTCCTGAACCTTGCAATTGTGCTGAATATCTCCTTTCCCAGGGACAGATTCTTCTGGCCTGAAAGCATGGTGTAGAACCATATGTCTGAAATGTTTTCGTTAAAATCCACCCAGGGGATGTTCCTGGATGACACATAACCGAAGACTAGCCTGGATTTTGCTTATCCCTTTTTTTTGCATAGACAATGAAACCTAGTGGAAACAGGTCGTCTTTAATATTTAATCTTGCTATTAAGGGATTAAATATATTAAGGATTATTGCAGCTTTTCCTCCTACTAGCATGCCCCAGATGGCATGGAGCCTGTTTCCATATCCTTGTATTTCAACTGTACTGAATTTCCTAAAGAGATGCTCTAAAGAGTCTTTGGTGAATCTATAATAATCTTTTGGATCTGGATGATAGCTGTGTATGAATGGTGTGGAGAGGATGCAGATCCCCCCCCTCTTCAGTACTCTATGAATTTCGTTTACGGACTTCTGGGGTTCTTCCAAGTGCTCTATCACCTCGGTAGCGATGACTATATCGAAGTAGTTTGATTTCCATTTTATGTCTTGTAGGTCACAGCAAATATCTGGATTGTGACTTTTCTCTATGTCTAATGTCATGTATTTCGTGTGTGGTATATGTTCTTTATAGGGGGACCCCTTTGCACCGACATCAAGGACTATTCCAGCTTTAAGTTGTTTGAAATAGTGTAACAACAATTTGTTTAAGCACAGCCTCGATGCACTTTTAATTTTCAATGTCGGTGATTTTTTAAGTAGTTTTACTATCATATTACCCTCTAAGTTATATTGACATACTAACTCAGACCTTTGAGAGCTCTTTTTTGAACTCCTTTGCCTTTCCTAGAGGATTTTGTTCGCCTTTATCACTATATCCCTGGGATTAAGACCTGAAACTGATTCAACCTGAATATAAATTTGTTGGGGTTGCCTTTTATCTTTATCCCATTCCCGAGCGTGTCTAACCACATAGTCTACTGATTTGTCCCTTATGGTCTGTTCTGGGAAAAGCGAGGCATGCACGCCGCCCCAGACTACCGGCAGGTGAGGGTCCTTCTCCTTCACAATATCAGAGAGCCTCACGCCGTGGGCAATCTGGTCTGACATGGCTGTTATACCCACCATCTCTGTCTTGTTAATAAGGGATTTGAGAATGGATTCAGAATCCTCTATCTGGGAGTCAAGAATCCTTACCCTATGCCCTGCCCTGTGTAGAACCGTACCCAAATAAAGAAGGGACATGTAAAGGTTCACGGTTCCCTCCTCGCCCTTGGGGTTTATTATCGTTATATGCATCTGCATCTCCTATTAATCAAATATTAGTTAACTGCTGCAGAGATGTCTCTTGAAGTGTTACCTGTTTTATTGAGTAACCGGAGACAAGATATGCAGCCTCTATATATCAGCATATTTTTAAATAATATAAGCCAATAACAAGAGTTGGTGGGATAATGGAAAGGATACTGAAGATTTCTGATGAAATTTGTTCCTTTATAAGGAACAGAATACCCAACAGATATGGCTTGTTCAGGACAGAGCAGTTTAATGGAAAGCTGGAGTGGGTAAGTAACCGGTGCGACCCTGACGATTTCGGGGATTTCGCACCATTCATGCTCTGGTTCGATAGGGTGGCAGGCAAGTCATCAAACACCAGATGGCTTGAAAGGCAGCTCGGGCTTCTCAACTCCCTGCTCAGGCAGAAGTCCGGTTTTTACTACCCCTTTTCTGATGGGAGGAGAAGAGTGAAACAGTCCAATATCTTTCCTGTCTACCCACAAAGCCACCTGGACCTTATCCTGGGGGTCAATATCATGTACAGGCTCACAAAAGACAGGGCTTATCTGGAGATAAACAGGGGCCTTTGCGACGGGATTATAAGATATGCTATATCAAGAAGGGGTTTTGTGCACGGGGCCGTGATTCCTGGCCTGCACCTGCATTTCCCTAGGCTCGGCTACCTGAGGTACAAACCCCAGGTCTCGGGCGTGTTCATAGAGGAATTGACGAACTTCTATGAGATATCCAGAAAGGATGCTTACCTGGAGGCTGCAAAGAGAATGGCAAAGGCGTGGCTTAACACCAAAACCTTCATGAGGCACGGGCTCTTTGCAGACCAGGTCTATCCCCTCACAAACAGGGAGGTTAGCACTGCCAGGATATCAAAGGAGAACACTAATATGATATATGGCCTGATAAGGCTATATGAGATATCAGGTGAGGAATGGGTCAAGGGTGGTATCTTGAAGTGCCTGAAGGCCCTGGAGCTTTACAGGGATGCCCAAAAGGTATACCAGAAGGTCTTTGACACGAAACTGGACAGGATTGTTGACGGAAATGTCAGCATAACACACAACCATATGGTCCTGGGCGCCTTGATAGATGCCTATTTGGTGCTGAAGGACAGGAAATATCTTAAATCTGCAGAAGAGTCTGCTGATTTCTGGATAAGGACACAGTCAAAAAACGGACTTTTTTTGGGGTGCGAGAAAGGGCAGGAGAAATGGAACTATTGCAATATAGATTCGCACTCGGATTTCATTGTTATACTTTCCAGGCTATACGGGCTGACAAAAAGGGAAAGATACATGCGGAGCATAAAAAAGGCTGCATATGCACTGGGTTTATTCAAATCAGGGGAGGTTTTTTATAAAATAGCGGATTATGAGACCGGGAATATTTTATGCCGGACGAATGAGCTTAAATTCCTGGGAGGGGCGCTCAAGGGTCTGCTGAGTGCATATACGGTTTTAAATAATGTTAAGAAAATAGATAAAGAGACCCTTAGGCTGCTGGTAAGGGACAGGTAATTGTATGGATGTAATGGATGCCATAAAAAAGAGGAGGAGTGTGAGGAAATTCCTGGACAAGCCTGTGGAGGATGAGAAGGTAATGAGGCTTATAGAAGCTGCCAACTGGTGCCCTACTGCATCCAATATGCAAGCATACAGGTTTATAATAATTAGTGACCAGAAACTGAAGGAGGAGCTGGTCCGGATTGGTGGTGCCAGTTTTATCAAGGATGCACCCCTGGGCATCCTGGTGGTATACAGTAATGAAACAGGGAATATTGAATACCAGGACTACATACAGAGCGCCTCTGCAGCAATCCAGAACATACTGCTGGCGGCATGTGATATGGGATTGGGGACCTGCTGGATATGCGACCTCCCACCAAAGGAAAGGCTGAGGGAGCTGCTGGGTATACCAAAGAATTATGACCCCATAGCATATATTGCACTGGGCTATTATGATAAGCTGCCGGAGCCTGCGCCAAGGAAGCATGATATAGACGAGCTGATATCCTACAACAGCTTCGATTTCGAGGCGGGAAAGCAGAAATCCAGAAGGTTTATAGGCAGGATATACCAGAAGATAAAGCCTAGAAAAGATGACTACTGGTGCAGAAAATGCGGCCAGCTAATTGCAAATTGTAAATGTAAAAACAAGGGTAAGGGAAGCTGAGACAAGAATTCATCATATATAACGCTTTTAAATTCTTTGGCATATATTAACCTAAAAGGTGACCTCTATGAAGATTTCCATTGTGGGAACAGGATATGTTGGGCTCTGCACAGGTGTGGGTCTTGCTGTCAAGGGTCATAATGTGACATGCGTGGACATTGACAAGGAAAAGGTTGAGAAGATAAATACAGGCAAATCTCCCATTTATGAGCCAGGGCTCGGTGAAAACCTTGCCAGGGTCCTGAAAGAGGGCAGGTTCAGGGCAACAGGCGACATAAAGGGCGCAATCACAAACTCGGATGTCACGTTCATATCTGTCGGGACCCCCTCAAGGGAGGACGGTTCCATAGACCTGAAATATATAAAGCAGGCCTCAAGGAATATAGGAAATGTGCTCAGAGAGAAACAGGGCTGGCACGTGGTTGTTGTGAAATCCACTGTTATTCCTGGAACCACCGAAGGGGTTGTAAAGAAAAACCTGGAAGAGGCATCGGGAAAGAAGGCAGGGAAGGATTTTGGCCTCTGTATGAACCCCGAATTCCTGAGGGAGGGAAAAGCATTAGAGGGCTTCCTGAACCCGGACAGGGTTGTGATAGGGGAGCTGGACAAAAAATCAGGGGACCCTGTTGCTGGCCTTTACGAGGGATTCCGGGCGCCGGTCATGAGGACCGGGATAAAAACAGCAGAGATGATAAAGTATGCAAGCAATGCCCTGCTGGCCACAAAAATAAGCTTCATAAACGAGATAGGGAACATATGCAAGAAGCTGGGCATTGACACCTATGATGTTGCAAAGGGCATGGGAATGGACAAGAGGATTTCACCCCAGTTCCTGCAGTCAGGGCTTGGTTGGGGGGGTTCCTGCTTTTTGAAAGATGTCGCCGCGATAGTGGCAAAGGGCAAGGAACTGGGATGTATGGCAGGCCTGCTTGAAAGTGTAATAAAAGTGAACGAGGAACAGCCGGGGGTTTTACTTAAGCTGGCAGAGGGGAAAGCAGGTTCTGTTCAGGGTAAGACCATTGCTGTATTGGGGCTGGCATTCAAGCCAGATTCTGATGACATAAGGGAGTCAAGGTCCATACCCCTGATAAAGGCGCTCAGGAAGAAGGGTGCCAATATTGTTGTTTATGACCCAAAGGCAATGGAAAACATGAAGGTATTCTTCCCTGATATAGAATATGCAGGGTCTGCAAAAGAGGCTGTTGGTAAAGCGGAAATCGTTCTGATTGCAACAGGCTGGGAGGAGTTCAAGGATCCGGAATTGTATGGGAATAAGATTGTAATAGACGGGAGGAATATATTTAAGGATGGGAAGAAACTGGATAATTATGAGGGGCTTTGCTGGTGAAAATTTATCAGAATGTTAATTTTGTTTTAACCTGTTTAGGGTATATACCTTTACAATTTTGTGCATTATTCTGCTGAAAAAGCTGCTCTTATTTGCATACCTTTGCTGCAGCCAGCTGAGCATGGGAAGCTCAATGGGAAAGGAAAAATTCCTGTTTGACAATCTCCATTGAGGGATATTGCTTATTATTGGAATATTAAGATGCCTGAGTGCAATTATTTGGGAATACTTTCTTATCATATAGAAATTCCTTGCCTTCTTTTCGCTGTCCTTGCCAGACATCCATACAGGGTCTATTATGTTTTTCCACCTGTCCAGAAGATACCAGTCTTCTGTTCTCTTTGGCTGGTTGAACCCCCTCTTTACAGCCAGGTCATACAAATCTGTTCCGGGGTAAGGCAGATACATGCCGATTGTATATCCAATCCTCGGATGAATTTCCGATAGCCGTAAAATAATGTCAATTGTCTTTCCGATTTCTTTCCATGTTTCTGTAGGCAAACCTATTAGAAAAGAGGCGCTGATATAGATATCCTTGTATTCTGACAATGTCTTGATTCCTTCTACAATATCCTTTGTAGTGAACTGTTTATTGATTAATCTTAAGACTTTATCGCTTCCTGATTCCAGACCGAAAAATAACCCTCTGCACTGTATATTTCTGAATTTATCAAGCATCTGCCTGGATATGTCCTTTATATTTGTGCCAACCTCCCAGGGAAGGTCTATTGCCGTGAGAATTTCCATTGCCCTTTTCGGATTTGAAAAGAAATTATCATCATAGAATCCTATCCCGTCAATGCCATGTTCATCTTTGAGCCTTTGTATTTCAGATATAACAAAATCTATTGAATGGGCTCTCCATATTCCCATGTTAAATCTCTTGTTGTAGCAGAATGTGCAGTTGTACGGACACCCTCTTGATGTTATAAATTTTATAACCCTTTTGCAATCCCATAAAGACAGATAATATTTTTTTATATCCACCAAATCCCAGTCCAGCCTGTAATCATCAAGATTCTTTATCAAGGGTCTTTGTTCTGTAAAAACCAATTTACCATTCTTTTTATATCCAATGCCCTTTACATCCTTGAAGCCCCTGCCCCTCTCTATTGCCTTTGCTAGCTCAACTATGGCTTCTTCCCCCTCCCCAGAAATAATGAAATCAATATATTTTTCACCCAGGGTCTGCTCAGGGACCAGAGATGGGTGTATGCCGCCCCATACTATTGGGATATTGCTTAATTTTCTAATCTCCCTTGACATCTGGGCTGAAAACCTTGTCTGGTTCCCTGTGAATACCGAGATGCCCACAAACAGGGGGTCCTTTCTAATTATACGCCTGGCACAACTTTCTATCTGGTCTGAGGGGCAATGAAAAACCTGAACATCATAACCTGCCTTTTTCAATGCATCACCCAGGTACAGCAGACTCAGTGGCGGGATGTTCATGTATTCTGGTGTGCTTATGTTTGTAAGCGCTATCATACCTAATCACTACAAAAGGATTTGACCGTATGCTTTATATTCTTTAATCCCAAAATGCAGTTGTTGCAGCTTGTCAGGTATTTAAAATACTGTGTTTAATTATATTAAATTAGTTAGAAGGCCCCACAGACCACTTCAAGCTGCGATACTAATAAAAACCTTCTATTGCTTAATTTCATAATCAACATAAAATAAATAATACAAAGCCATATATAATATCCAGGCAAAGAAAAAGGAGGAGAAGTAGATGACAGATGATATAATTGGTCTGGTCCCTGCAGCAGGAGAGGGAACAAGGCTCTACCCCTTTGCAAGGGCGGTTCCAAAAGAGATGTACCCCATCCTGGGCAAGGCCGTGATAGAGCACTGTATAGAGAACCTGAGGGAAGGTGGAGTCAGGAAGATATTCATAATCGTGGGCAGGCAGAAGGGAGCCTTAATGGACTATATCGGCGATGGCAGTTTTTTCGGTGTCAATGTATCATATATATACCAGCTCAAGAGGATGGGCCTCGGCCATGCAATACTGCAGGGTAGTGAATGGATTAAGAACCCCTTCGTGGTCCTGCTCGGGGATTCCTTCATAGAGCCCAAGAAGGAGATGAAGGAGCTCATAGACCTCCACAAAAGGGAGAAGCCCATTGCAACAGTTATGCTTTTTGAGGTTGACAGCCCTAAAGGATACGGTATTGTAAAGCTTTCGGATTTGAAGGACGGATACGGTACTGTTGAAAAGCTTGTGGAGAAGCCCTCAGATGAGGAGGCAAAGGAATATAGAACTGGAGGCAAATTCTATGCACTGTGCGGCGCATATGCCTTTGAGCCGGAAATATTCAACTATATCAGGGAAACAAATCCGGGGGCAAAGGGTGAAATCCAGATAACAGACTCCCTGGAGCTTGCAAGAAGGAAGGGGGAAAGTATCTTGGGTTTTGTGATGAAGGGAAAATATCTGGACATAGGCAACTGGGATAGCGTCCTCAAGACAGAAAAGGAACTGCTCTCCTCTTCTGATGCTGAAAAGCATATAAAAGAAAGGGAAGAAATGATGGATAAGATAAAAATGAAAGAGAAGGAGGGTTGACATGAAGACATGTCTTGTAACAGGAGGGGCAGGTTTTATTGGTTCACATCTTTGCAGGAACCTTCTGAAGAAGGGATATAGGGTTATATGTATTGATAATTTATGTACGGGCTCCAGAAAAAACATTTCTGGTTTAAAGGGAAACTTTGAGTTCATCGAGAAGGATGTCAAGGAGGGGTTTGAGGTTAAGGGACACATGGATTTTATCTTCCATCTCGCCTCAAGGGCCAGCCCTCTGGATTTCACAAAATATCCCATTGATATCCTTCTGACGAATTCCATAGGAACATATAATGTGCTGAAGCTTGCCATGGAGAAAAAGGCAAGGTTTCTGCTTGCCTCCACCAGTGAGGTTTATGGAAATCCCTTGGAGCATCCCCAGAAGGAGACATACTTTGGCAATGTCAATTCCTTGGGACCAAGATCATGCTATGATGAAAGCAAGAGGTTTGCAGAGTCCCTGACCATGAATTTTCATAAAAAGTTTGGGGTCGATGTAAGGATTGCCAGGATATTCAACTGCTTTGGGGAATCCATGAAGGCGGATGATGGTAGGGTCATCCCGAATTTCATAAACCAGGCACTAAAGGGTAAGGATATAACCATATACGGGATAGGGAAGCAGACAAGGTCCTTCTGCTATGTATCTGATATGGTTGAGGGTCTTGAGAAGCTCATGTTCTCCAAACATAATGGCATGGTGTTTAACCTTGGCTCACCGAATGAGTTGAGCATAATTGAGGTTGCCAATCTTATAAAGGGGCTTATGGGTTCTGATTCCGAAATCGTATTCAAGGAGGCTCTTGAGAACGATCCTGAGAGAAGGGAGCCCGATATCTCTAGGGCAAGGAAGCTTCTTGATTGGGAGCCAAAGGTTAGTTTTGAAGAGGGGTTAAAGAAGACTATTGAGTATTTCAGGGAGGGAAAATGAAGGTCCTTGGCTGGGAACCAAGGATTTGGTTTGAGGAAGGCCTTAAAGGGCTGATAGAATATATAAAGAAGCGCGGGAATTAGTTATGGTTTCTGTTCCCTAAACCATTTAATATGCTCCCTGAGCCCTGATTCTATGCTGTATTTTGGTTCATAGCCAAGCTCATTCCTCGCCAGGGTTATGTCAGCAAGCGTGTCCTGGACATCACCTGGCTGCATTTTCTTTAATATAACCTTGGTCTTGCCCACTAGCCTGAAGATTATCTCGACTAATTCCTTTACACTGATGCTCCTTCCTGAGCCAATATTGTATAATCCAGGCTTTTCATTAAGCGCTAAGATGTTGGCATCTACGACATCCTTAACATATGTAAAATCCCTTGTCTGCTTTCCGTCTCCGTATATCTCTATGGGCTTACCTGCAAGTATGTTACATATGAATTTGCATATCGCCTCATCAGGTCTCTGTCTGGGGCCGTATACCGTAAAGTACCTGAGTATAGTGAGATTGAATCCGTAGAGCTTACCGAACGTATTGCACCAGGCCTCTCCCTGGAACTTTGAGAGGCTGTAGGGGGATATTGGCATGGGTTTTCTCTTCTCTGACACAGGCAGCCCTTCCCTTGGAACCTCCCCGTATATTGATGAAGAGGATGCATAAATAAATTTATTTGTGTCCCTGAATGCCTCAAGGAGATTGATGGTTCCTAGGACATTGGTTGTGAAATACTTCAGGGGATTCTTTATGGAGCTCCTGACACCTGCCATTGCTGCCTGATGGTTTACTATATCCACTCTACCAACCTTCTTGAAAATGGATTTATTCAGTATAGAACCGAATATGAATTTGAAGTCCTTGTTTTGCTTAAGGATTTCCAGGTTTTTCTTTTTCAGCTCAGGGGAATAATAGGGGTCAAGATTATCTATTCCAACAACTTCATGGCCCTGCTTAAGAATCTCTTCTGCTACATGGGAGCCTATGAATCCTGCACAACCTGTGACAAGCACTCGCATATTTACACCCTATCTTCTTTAAAGCAATTATTATATTTATTGGCTTACTTCATAGATTATGAAGATTCTCTGCTCGTCTCTATATATTTCCTTGGCTTTTTTAAACCTGGAATCATTCTCAATTTCATTGTATGGTTCTGAGCGAAATGTGTAATCTGGTGGTATTCTGCCGTTACAGTATGGCCTTTTTACAAACGGTATTTCGAAGGGGCCAAACTTTGGATGAAAGTATGCAGTGACCCCAGACTCCTCGTAATCGTAATAAATCGATATAACAACATAATCCACCCCGTTATTCTTAAACCAATTATAATCGAACAATTTGTAGATTGTATAATTCCCCGATTTCCTTATATTGAAATATTCCAAATAATCAGGATGGCTTATATTAATCAATATATTCATAAATTTGTCAAATTCCATTTTTTTGCCATTAAACTCTGTGTATCGTGGCACGGAAAGTATGTTCTTCGTTGTGGTTGACTTTAAGTAGTATGGTAAGTATTCAGTGGCTATGGTGATATCCCCTTCAATAGAGTTTATATATTTCGATAGCTCTTCTGTGCCCCATAAACTTTTCTCTTCCAGGTCTATTAAATAAACAGTGTTCATGAATGATGCTAAAACAAGGACAGAGAAAATGCCGTAAACTAATCTTTTGTCTAGTTTACTCTGTGCTGCAACGAACCCTTTCGATGCGAATATGGCAAAAATTGGGATTAAAAGAGAAAGATATCTTAGTCTTAAATGCCCTGACCAGATGAAAAAACCAGTATACATCAATAAGCATATTAAGAAAAACACGCCTTTTTTTTCATTCCTTACAAACAACATGCCTAAGATTGAAAATAACAGCGTTGGTACAAAAACGAATTTTGTCAACTCGGATATATTCCATGGTGATATAAAGAATGTTAGTTGTCTTGTTACAAGAATGTTTGCTCCGGAAAATATACTAAAAAACAAATAAGCAAGAACAAATATGATGGGAACTAAAGCTGCCGAAATGATAAATTCTTTTGATATAAAGATTCTGGGCTTCTTTCTGTACAGGACGTAAATCAAGAGGGGAATTAAAAAAATTATTATGTTGAATTTAAGAAGCATCCCAAGAGAAAGGGATAATGCTGAAAACAAGAAATACTTTTTATCCCTTTCTACACCTAAGTAGAAATTAAATATAAAGAGTGCCGAAAAAACCGCCAAAGGTATATCAGTCAATACCGATAGTCCCCACCTCCAAAAAAAGGGGAACGTAAAAATGAAGATGGTTGATAAAAAGGCCTCTTTTTTCCCATAAATTTTCCTTACGTAAAAATACGTGACCAAAAGTAGGAGATTCATAAAAATTATTGGTATGAGAATTCTGGCACCATTAATCCCAATACCTGATAATATGGATAATGAAATAATAGAGGGGATAAAAGGTAGTCTGTGAGTGAAATCATCCGGGTATTCTCCGATTAGAATGGATTTCCCGACAAATATATAATTAGTCTCGTCTGGACTAAGTGAATTAAGATCCATAAAAATCGGGATAAGTATTGTTGTGAGCAATAAAACAGTAAGAATAAACATTAATTCATTTCTTTTGATATTTTTCATAATTTTTGATTGCACTTCTGACACCTCATACTTCACAAAGTGAAATATAAATGGACATCAAGGAATTGACACATATATAGACTTTAATAGAATAATTAGTAGGCGGCAATATAAATCTTCCTCAACCGGCACAATTCTATGCCAAGCTCCAATACACAGTTAATTATTTATACCCAGTAGTTGAAATAAATCTATCTATAATAAGTTTTGGTAATTTGAATGGTCAAGAAAAAAAAAATGAGTGAGAAATATCTACTCAAACACCGCTACCTGATCACAGACAAGCGATATTTAATATATACAAAAGAACTGTACGGTAGAATTGCTAAATCAGTAGCAAAAAGGCTTGCAAAAACCAGGATAACCCCTAATCAGGTAACTATACTTTCACTTTTTTTGGGTTTAATTTCTGGCCTGTTGTTCTCATTCGGATATCAGATATATTTGATAATTGGTATTGTCTTATTGCAGCTTTCTGTATTTCTTGACTATCTTGATGGTAATTTGGCCAGGGAAAAAAATTCAATGAGCGCTTTTGGGTGTTGGCTGGATAGTTTCGGGGACAGGATAATTGATTTCTTTGTTTTTTTCGGTTTAGCGTGGGGTGCCTTTTCCATAACGGGCAATTATTTAATTTGGATTCTATGTTCACTTATTTTAGGTGGGCACTATCTGATAGTGTTTAATTATCTAGCAGTCATAGTAAGTATTTATGAAATGAGAATTACGAAGAAAATAGAAACGAGCAGATTTATGAAAATTTTCGGGTATTCCAGAAGCAATATATACCTTTTGTTGGTGGTTTTTGTTTTGCTAAACAACATTTTATGGTATTTTTATTTGATGAGTATTTATTCTTGGTTGTGCTATCTGGGCTCTGTTTCTTTTTTCACAATAAAAATTAAGAAATACAGTGAATCAAGGAAGGATTCTACGTAATGTTCATGGTACAAAGCATTTTTCACTTTCATTTTTTCTTGTAAATGAATGTCCTAGTATTAGGAAGGTTGCCCTCAATAGTTTTCACCAGTTCAAAAGCTTTGTGTTTGCTGGCAAACTCCAGCAAGTCATACTCGCTATCTATTTTCGTGTATTCCTCATGCACAATGATATAATTCACCTTTGGGTATTCTATGTTGAACCTTGCCCATTCCGGCTCTGAATATTTGCCTTCTATCATCTGTTCCAGTTCGCTCTCCTTACGGGGCATGTAGAATAAGTATATCTTTCTTTCCTTGTCAAGGAGGGCAAAACTGAAAGCCTGGCCCCTGTACTGGGAACTTATGATACTGGTCTCTGATTCTGTATCTTCTATTACATACAGGGAAGCTTCATCAAACTTTCCCACTGGAAACTCGTTTCCGGTTGCAATTAAGAAATGCGAGCACTGGGCAACAGCAAGAATCATTATGGCAATCACAACTGGGTGCCAGATTTTTTTAAATAGCTTGATAATTACCCTTGAGGTGGGTATGATTATAAAGGGGATTATGTAAATCATGAACCTTGGTTGTGCCCCGCCATATATGGAAAAGGTTATGAAGAAGACCAGGACCATAACTATTGAAGCCTTTTCTACTATATTTAATGCCCTAATTTTTTTGACTAGGAATACTATGGCCAAGATGAAGAATGGTATCAGGTACCAAGTATGGAGGATGGTTGAGATATAGAACACGAAATTCTGCAGTGATGAAAGCCCTATATAGCTTCGTTTTGTCCCGTCCATAAGCGGGAAACCTTCAACGGCACTTTTCTCAAACCCTCCGGCATGTTCTGTCCATTTGCCCAGTCCTGAGAGGCCCTGGGTTTCTAGGACTGCAAGCTCTATAATCCAGGGACTCAGAAAAATGAAAAACAAAATAATCGATACAGCAATCTGCTTGTGCTTTTTCCTTAAGGATGAAAAAGATAATCCTCTGTGCCAGAGCAGGGTAAGGAAAAGAACGGGTAGTATCAAGACCATGGGAGGCTTTGTAAGAATTGCCAGGGCTGAGCCTATTGCAGTGAGGTAGAGATACCTGCTCTTGTTCTTCAGGGAATACAGGGAGAAATAATAAACTGTTATGACCAGGAACATGGTTGATGCAATTTCCAGCAGAAGGCTGGTTGAGTAATAGAAAATCAGGGGATTGAAGGCTATTAGGAAAACCCCCAGGAATGCCACTCTCCTGTCCTTGTAGCAGAGCTTGGATAATTTGTATGCGAAAAAGAGTAGAATCATTACCTCTATTATGGAAGGCAGTATAGTTATAAACCTGCTCACACCAAACAGAAGGTAGATCAGCCCTAGGAAGATGAAATGAAAAGGACTATATGCCAGGAAGGAACCAAAGGATTTGTAATGCATATGGTGGCTTATGGCCAGGTCACTTAGTTCTGAGAAAGAGATGGTAGGATTTGAAAGCCATGCAGTTCCCAGCTCATTGACAAACAACCCTGCAGCAGCGTGGTTGCCCTCATCACCCGTCATCCTGTTAATATTGATTGTGGTCAGGCTGAGGACAAGGCTGAATAGCAATATAAAAATTAATATAAACTTATTTTCTTTATTCATAATAAATATAAGAAAAGTAGTATATAAATTAGATATTATGCAGCCACAAATTTCTATAATAATCCCATGTTATAATGAGGAAGAGAACATAGGAGAATGTATAAGAAGGATTCCAAAATTAGAAAAGAGCAGTGAAATACTTGTAGTTGATGACGGTAGTAGTGATAGGACAGCAGAAATGGCTAGAAATGCCAAGAGGGAAAATATCATGGTTATAAGGTATGTGAAAAACAGGGGTAAGGGCTATGCCTTTAGGGTGGGGTTAAAGAACGCAAGGGGCGAGGTTGTCCTTATCCAAGATGCAGATATGGCAACGCCACCTGAGGATATACCCAACATAGTAAAGCCCATCCTTGAGGGAAGGGCTGATTTTGTCAATGGAACAAGGTTTGTGTATCCTATGGAAAGCGGAGCCATGAAGAGTATGCATGTCTTTGGCAACAGGGTTTTTGCATTCCTGGTTTCGGTTATGATAAGGAAGTGGCTGACTGATACCCTCTGCGGCTTCAAAGCATTTAGGAAGAGCATGCTAAAGGGGGAATTGCATGAGGACAGCTGGCCTGATTTTGAACTCCTCTTTATGGCAAAGAAGAGCGGCATGAGAATTACAGAGGTGCCCATTCACTATAAGAGAAGAAAGGCAGGGGAGAGTAAGATGAAAACCTTCAGCCATGCATATAAGATGTTCAGGATGCTTGCAAGGTCATTGCTTGGTACATATTGAATAATTGCTAAAGTTACCTGCCCTTGGACAGTAGGACCCTGTGTATTTCCTCAAAAATATCCTCCAGTCCTATTCTTATATCCCATCTGGGGAAGTGCTTCCTTGCCTTGCTAATATTGGAAATCCACCATATGTGGTCAGCCTCTCTTTCCGGCCCAAGTTTGTAATTCATTTTCTTGCCTGTTATCTTCTCTATAAGATCTAGTGCCTCAAGTATGGAGATGGAATTTTTCCTTGAGCCTCCTATATTGTAAACCTCCCCGGGCTTCGGATTTTTGATGAACTCTAGGAAGAGCATTGCCAGGTCTTTGGCATGGATAACATCCCTGACCTGATAGCCACCGTAACCAAATACTGTCAGCTCCTCTCCTGTAAGTGCCTTCTTAACAAAATAAGGCTCCCAGTTGTGCATTTCAACCGCCCTTGCGGCCCCTCCTGTTATACAGCCCATTCTGAAGCTGCCTGTCTTGAGGCCATAAAGGCGTGCATACTCCTGTACATATAGGTCTGCTGCTGCCTTGCTTACCCCAAAGGGCGTATGCATATTCCGGTCAATTCTGAGGTTCTCATCAAACCCTTCCCTCAGGGCAGGGTCAATTGGCTCAAATCTTTTGCCAACCTTCTTGTATTTAAAATAGTTCGGCATCTCCCCATATACTTTGTTGGTGGAGCAGAAAACAAAAACCGCATCCTTATTGTGTTTCCTGACCCTTTCCAGCAAAGAGAGTGTCCCCTGTGCATTGATTTGAAAATCTTCCAAGGGTAGCTCAATCGATTTCGGATGCGATGGCTGAGCTGCTGTATGGATTATAGCATCTGCCTTCTTTATCAGTGGAAGCATTCCCTCACCCCTGAAATCCATCTCGTGGTGCTCTATGTTATAGTTCTTCAAAAGCTCTTCTATTATGGCTTTCGTACTGCCCTCCTCGCCAAAGAGTTTGCCTCTCATATAGTTGTCAATACTTATAACCTTCCAGCCCCTATCTGAAAATAGCCTGCAGCACTCCGAACCAACTAACCCTGCACCGCCTGTGATCAGAACTGTTGTCATACTCAAATCTTTCACATATTAATTTATATGTTTATATTATCCCATAATATGGACCATACAGCGTCCTGATATAAATCCCTACATCCCCTGCGCTAAGACCGACAGATGTAATGCTCCAGAACCTGAGGACTATGCCCAATATTATAATCAGGGCAAGTATAATTAGTGTCTTGTGTTTCATAGCCTGCTCCAGCATCGTTAATAAATGGAAATACGCATATAAATGCATTGCATAGGCATTACAAAACCCCTCAAACATTCAGAATTTATTTAAATACCCAAGGATTACCTTTAAATTATGCTGAGCATAGTAATCCCGACATACAATGAGGAGGAGGGAATTGACCAGGTTCTTGGAGAGATAAAGGGAGTAATGGCAAAATTAAAGGAGAAGAGCGAGATAATCGTTGTTGATGATGGCTCCCAGGACAGGACTGCTGAGATTGCAAAAAAGCACAAGGTGAAGCTGATAAGGAATCCCTACAACAGGGGGTATGGGTTTTCCATAAAAAGGGGAATAAAGGAGTCCAAAGGCGACTGGATTCTCATAACAGATGCAGACGGCACATACCCTGTGAAGGACATACCCAGGCTTCTGGAATATACAGGGGAATATGATATGGTGGTGGGCGCAAGAACAGGAAAGAATGTCAAGATACCCCTTATGAGGAGGCCGGCAAAGTTCATGCTCGGGAGGGTGGCCAACTACCTGACCGGGGTGAAGATACCTGACCTGAACTCAGGGTTCAGGGTGTTCAGGAAGGATATAGCCCTGAGGTTTTTCAATCTCTTCCCCTATGGTTTCTCCTTCACCACAACCATAACCATGGCCTGCCTCAGCAATGAGTACCTGGTCAAGTATGTGCCGATAGACTACCATAGGAGGAAGGGAAAATCCAGTATGAAGAGAAGGGAGTTCATAAACTTCAATATCTTGATGCTCAGGATGATAATGTATTTCAAGCCCCTCAAGATATTCATGCCGAGTGCAGCGGTGCTATTCATAATAGGCATTGTCCTTTTGCTGTGGGACCTTATCATAAGGTTTAATGTTACAGAGCTCTCTGTTATGATAATACTGGTTTCATTCCTGGTTGGGTTCCTGGGCCTGATTGCAGACCTGGTGGTTAAGAAAACAAGTGAATAAAAGCCCTATTTTTCTATCCTTTCCTTAAGGGCGCCCCTTACCTTTTCCGCGAATATGTATTCAAATGGGAATGAGAAGAATCGGTGCTTCCATCTTGCGGCTGCAGTTGGCCTGAAGATTCTCATGAAGAGGCTGTAAATGGATTTTGTCTGCTTCCAGAGTATATATTCTGAATCCGAGCCGTGGAGTAGGAAGTTGGAGTACATGATGGCCTTATAAAACCACATATTATCAAGGTAGTTGTATTCCATTTCCTCCCTGAATCTCCCCCAGTCCTCAAGCCTCTGGGGAGATTTCCATCCCATTTGAACCACCCGATTGAACAGCTCACTTCCTGGGTATGGAGCAAAGAGGGAGACAGCGTGCGCTATCTTGGGGTTGATTTTGTTTATAGCATCTATCAATCTTACGGTTTTAATGGCATCGGCCTTTGTCTCTCCTGGTATCCCCACCATCCAAGAATACTTGGCGCCGATTCCGTATTCCGTGGAAAGCCTTGCAGAATCCAGTATCTGTTCCAGTGTTATGTCCTTGTGGATGAGGTCAAGTATCCTCTGTGAGCCAGATTCTGCACCAAAGGCAACATGATGGCATTCAGTATCCTTAAGGCTCTGGAAGAGGCTGTCTGTTTTATGGACATCCACCCGGAATCCGTCCTCTATTGCCCATACAAGGCCAAGGTCCTTGAAGAGTTCCCCTATCTTCACTATCCTTTTCTCAGGGCCCATGAAGGCATCGTCAATAACTATTCTTTTGACCCCGGCCTTTACCAAAGGCTGAATCTCCCTTTCTATTTTCTTGGGGCCCCAGGCGCGGTAAATCCTTTTCGTGCAGAGGAGATTCCAGCAGAATGAACACCTGAAGGGGCACCCCTTGCTGGTTATGATATGTATGGTCTTTAGGCCGCCGGAGTCAAAGATGTATCTTTTGAGATTAATCAGGTCCAGGGCCATTGAAACCTCCTTGTCCCAGTCCCTTATAATGGGCCTATCTTCTGTATGCACTGGTTTGCCGTTGCGCTTAAAGGTAAGGCCCTTAACCGAGCTGATATCCCTACTGTCCTTCAGGGCGTCCGCCAGCTCCACAGATGTTATCTCCCCCTCCCCTCTGCAGACTATGTCGATGTTGGGGTTTATTACTGTCTGCTCTGGCAGGATATCCGGATGCGGCCCGCCCCAGACTATTTTTGTGTCCGGACTTGCCTGCTTTATGAACCTTGAGAGCTCAATTGCATCCAGTATGATAGGTCCTGTGAAAATCGTGAATCCCACGAAAAGTATCCTGTTCTCGCGGAGCGCCTTCACCAGGTCCTTTCGGTCATCCAGCCTGTCGTCAAAAATAAGCACCCTGTATCCGGCCCTGCGCAGGCTTGATGCTAAGAAAAGCGGGCCGTAAGGCAGGTTTACTATCTTGTACGGAGAGACAATGTTTGGCTGTATCAGGATTATGTCCACCTTTGATGGACAGCTGTTGCCCTTAGGCAACATTATGTCATATTTTCCTTTCATTAAAAATCTATTCCATGGAATGTTTTAAATATTAATCTAAGCCACCCTTCTATAGACCTTCATTATGTCAAGGGAGACCCTTGCCCATGAATAGTCTTTGATTGCCTTCTCCCTGCAGGCCCTTCCGAGCTTCTTTATCCTTTTTTCATCATTAAGGAGGCCTGCAAGCATTTCTGCAAACTCATGGAAATCCTGTGCACTGGCATAGACACCGAGGTTTCCGAGTATGTGCCTGTTTACTGGATAGTCAAAAACCACGCTCGGGATTCCCATTGCCATGTAATTATAAACCTTTTCATTGCCCTCACCAGAGGTGATTATCTTTGGTGAAACCCCCACATGCGCCAGGGAAAGGTATCTGGGGATGTCAAAATAGCTTACCTTGCCTGTGAAGGTGATGTTATCCTGCACCCCGAGCCTCCTTGCCATCCTTGAGTAGTGCTCGATATTCGGGAAGCCTATTATAAGGAAGTGTGTTTCAGGTGCCTCCTTCAGCACTTCGGGTATGGAGCCTATAAGACCGTCGATTCCCTGATAGGGATGGAGCGTGCCTATGTATGTGACAACCCTCCTTCCCTGGGGGATTGAAACCCTTTTCCTGATATTGCCTGGCTTCACATCCGGGGAGAAGATATCCGTGTCAACACCGTCACCTATAACCGTGACCCTTTCCTGGTCTATCCCGAAATCTTCCGTCAGGACCTTTGCGTTCTGGTTGGAGCTTGTTATTATCTCGTCTGCACGGCGGTTCAGCATCCCCTCGATGCGATGCCAGAATCTGTAAGAAGTGCTGCCCTTTCTTAGGAAGTGCTTTGCCAGCATCTCCCCTGTGAGCGAGCCTTCGGCATCAAATACAATGGGCCTCCTTCTGAAGAGCCGGAGCAGACTCCCGACAGCAACCCCTTCATGCAGAAAGGCGTGTATTATATCATAGTCCCTCTCTAAGAACCTCTTTAGTGCAATAGAGGATAAGAGCACATCCAGATAAATCTTATGGAAATTGGCACCCACGGCTGTGCTTCTATACCATGGGATGCTGGGTATCCTTTTAATCTCAATGCCCTTTATATTCCTGCCCAGATGGTATGCAAAAACCGTGACCCTGTTGCCGAGCTTCTGGAGTGACCTTACCTCTTCCAATACGCGGATGGGGGTTCCTCTGTCCTCAAAGAAGGGGACAGGAGATATGTTTGCAATCCTGTACATAGTTATAAACACACATTAAAGATTAAAAAAGGATTTTACACCAGAAATCACCCTGTCAATATCCTCCTGCTTCATGTCCGGGTAAAGCGGGAGTGTTACCAGCCTTTTCCATATCCTGTCCGCAACAGGCACATCTGCAGGAACATTGCTGTATATCTTGTGCATGTGAAGAGGGAGATAGTGGACGCTTGTTGATATCCCCAGTTTCTGCATATGCTCCATAAATCTGTCCCTATTTTCTATTTTGGCAACGTAGTTGTGATGCGAGCTTTCGGCATATTCCTTTACCACAGGGGTCTCTATGCCGTTTATATCAGCAAATGCCTCGTTATATATCTTTGTAATCTCTTTTCTGCGCCTGTTGGTTTCTTTGAGCCTCTCCAGCTGGGCGATTCCAAGGGCCGCGATTATGTCGTTCATATGGCTCTTGAATCCCAATTCCTTTACCTCATAGCGCCAGGAATAGGAGGCCTTGCCTGAACGCTGGTGCGTGCTCTTGTCAATGCCGAACCATCTGAGAAGCTTTGCCCTTTCAGCAACCTCGGGTATGTTCGTGGTAAGCATGCCCCCGTCGCCAGTGGTCAGGTTCTTAACTGCATGGAAGCTGAAGCAGCCTGCATCGCCAAGGGAGCCGGCGGGTTTTCCCTTGTAAAGGGAGCCGCAGGCATGAGCAGCATCTTCTATAACCCTTATCCCCCTGTCCCGGGCTGTCTCAAGTATCTCATCCATCTCTACTGGATGCCCCCCGTAGTGCACCACTATTATTGCCTTTGTTTTTTCAGTTATCTTCCTCTTCACGTCCTCAACATCTATGTTGAGGGTGTCCTCCCTTATATCAGCAAAAACCGGTTTTGCATTGCAGTAATTGGCCACCAGGGCAGTGGAAATGAATGTGATTGCAGGGACAATGACCTCCCCTGAGTTTATATTGAATGCCGCAAGCGCTAGGTGCATTGCGGCTGTTCCTGAGTTGAGGCCCACTGCGTATTTTGTCCGGCAGAAATCGCTGAACCTGCTCTCAAATTCCCTTGTCTTGGGGCCGAAGGTTATCCAGCCTGAGCGGAGCACATCTGTTACGTACTCTATCTCCTTTTCTGTCATGGAGGGCTTGAAAACAGGTATTATCTTTTTATCCATATCTGCATCTCCTATTAACTAAGTGCATAGTTAAACTATGCAGAGATGTCTCTTGCACCGTTAACCAATAATATTGGTTGACTGGAGACAAGATATTCACCCTTTTTTCACGCTCCATTTGTATGCGTCAGGGTTTTCAGGATTGTACGGCAGGGTGGTGTAGATGAAGAGCACGGCATCCCTGTCCCCGATGTTTTCAATTGCATGGCCAATACTGGGGTCCACCCGGACTGTTATAGGCTTCTCCCCGCTCATTCTCATCCTTTCCTTTCCCAGGTAAAACATGACCTCCCCGGAGAAGATAGTAAAGAATTCTGTCTGCCTTTTATGGTAGTGAAGGCCCTTTGTTTTGCCTGGCTTGATAACGATAAGGTAATTCTGGCCAAAATCCTTTACTCCCTTCATAATTTCTGAATCAGAACGCAGGGTTTCCATTACTATGCCATTGTCATCAGTTACAACCTTCACCTTCTTTTTCATCATCTCAATCATCCCTCTTCAACAAACCATTCCTTTGCCCTCTTAAGCCCTTCGTCAAAGCTTATCTTCGGTTCCCAGCCCAGGGTCTCCCTTATTTTGGTAGTGTCCGGGCATCTCCTGTTCGGATCGTCCTTTGGAAGGGGCTTGTGCTCAATCTCAACGTCCCCGAAGAGCCCGACTATCTTTTCAGCCACATCCTTCATGGCCACCTCCTCACTCCCGCCTATATTGAAAAACTGCCTGGATGCCTCTTTCTTCAGTGAAACGTCCAGTACTCCCCTGAGCGCATCCGAAAGATAGAGGAAGGCCCTTGTTTGCTTTCCGTTGCCGTAGAGGGTTATCTTTTTCTCCTTCTTGGCGTTGACCAGCCAGTTTGCAATCACCTTTCCGTGGGGGTAGCCGAAGCTCTGCCTCGGACCGAATATGTTGAAGAACCTCAGTATGCGGAAGTCGACCCCGTGCTGGCGGTCGAATGCATGGATTATGGCCTCTGCAGCACGCTTGCCCTCATCATAGGTGGAGCGCGGGCCTGTGCAGGAAACATTGCCCCTGTAGGTCTCCGGGGTGGGCACCACCGTAGGGTCACCGTATATCTCTGAGCTGCTCGGGAAAAAGAAGGTTGAGTTCCATTCATGGGCTTTTTTCAGGAGCGCGTGGGTGCCAAGTATATTGGTCAGGAATATATCAACACCATATTTGAGGAAGGCACCTGGGGCATTGACGCTGGCCAGATGGTAGATGATGTCAAATCCGGAAAGTCCTTCTGGTATCTTGCCGCTCCGGAGGTCCCATTTTATGAGCTTGAAATTGCTGTTGCCTGCAAGGTGCTCTATGTTCCTTGGGGGGCCGCTGGAGAAGTTGTCCAGGCACACCACCTCGTTTCCTGTCTTGATAAAGAAGTCGCACAGGGAGCTGCCTATGAATCCGGCGCCGCCTGTGATAAGGATTTTCTTGCTGCTTATCTCTGGGGAGTTCTTTATTACATTTTCTATGTCTTCCCGGAGTATCCTGTTCATGGAAATCACTTAAGATATTTATTATAACTATTTAAATCTTAATTTCACCAGTTTCTGACTGGTTGTTGAGATTAGTGACCCTACGCCTGCGGGTCATTCTGCGGTAGCATCTGTATGGAATATATGCTAATAGCTTTATAAGGCAAAGGGACAGGCGGCCCCTAAGATTGAAGGCTATCATCATCAGATAGTTGTCACCGCCATCAGAGCATACACAGAAGCCATGCTTTTTGTAAAGATGGATGGCTGCCTGGTTTTTTTTCCACACGGCCGCACAGATATAGGGGTATTTTTCCCTCCCTATTCTTGTTATTTTTTTCAGCAACCTGCTGCCAATGCCCTTGTTGCGGAACCCGGGAAGGACAGCAATAAACAGTGATAATACGCCACTAGCTTTCTTGATTCCGGCAAGCCCAAGGATGGTGCTGCCTTTTTTTATGTCTGCATCTCTCCTTTTGAACTGTAATGCAGAGATGTCTCTTGAACTATTAACCAATTTACTCTGTTCATTGAAAACAAGAAACACGATTTCCTTGTTTTTTGATACATCATGCCTTAAGGCGCTCTGTATTCTTTTGTCCTCCCCCTTCAGTCCCCTGAAGAAATGCTCCATTGCCGGCGTCATACAAACACTTATATTTATTGCAATATTTAAATTCATTCTTTTACATTCCTAGCTATTATCAGAACATGGATGGGCTTGAACTGGTGGATTATTGAGTCAAGCATGAAGAAGGGCTTGAGGAGCTGGAACGCTATTCTGTATAATAGGAATTTCCTGGAGGATTTAAGCTTCCTTAGATTGGAGTCCGACATTTTTCTTTTGAAGAGTTTGTAGTATGGCCTGAGTGTTGAGCCGAACTCTATTGTCCTTGTTGCAGTGAATCCTGCCTGGGCAAGCTTCAACATTAGCCGAAAGGTTGTGTATCGCCTCCTGTGCCCCACAGCCTTATCCACTTCTGACCACATCCCCATATCAAGGGGAACTGACACCACCAAGGTTCCGCCAGGCTTGAGGACCCTGTTCGCCTCTTGTAGTGCCTTTTTATCATTGTCCAGATGCTCCAAGGTGTCAATCAGTAGTGTGTTATCAAAGGAGTCGTTCTCAAAGGGGAGGCTCTCCGCCGTGCCGTGGTACCCCCTGTTGCCTGTCTCCCTCCTGTAAACCTCAAGTATCCTTTCATCTATGTCCAAGCCCGTTACCTCCCCGCTTACCATCCTAGACTTCTCGCCTATCCAACAGCCTATGTCAAGGGTTGAGCCTTCCAGCTTCCCCAATACCTTGCTGAATAGCCTTGCCTTTATGTAGGCTTCTGGGCCTCTCTGGCCTGTCAGCAGTTCGTACCTGTCTGACATCCCTTTGTGGGCTTCAATCATGCTTCTGCCTCCAGCTTGTATATGATTAAAACCACCTGCCCGTTATTGTAAATCTGCTTCACCCTTTCGTATCTCGCATCGCTTTCCAGTTCCTCGTATGAGACCATGGAGGGCACTAGGGGCGGCCTGTGTGTGAAGTCATAGGTACATATCCCTGGCTCCCCGTACCTCCCTTCCAGGATGCTCTTTCCCATGAAGAGGTAGATTGTCTCGTCAGGGTTTATGGAATTCAGGTCCATTAGAGTGAATATCATGATTGTGGTGAAGAGGCAGAGTAGGAAAATGAACAGGAATTCATACCTGGTGGTTTCTGCGCTTTTCATATTACCATTCTTTGGAATTTAGATATTAATATAAAAATAAATATGTTATATTAGCTGTGATTATATGAAAAAGGAACGTATTTACAGTAAATACATCTCAATACACTATTCGAAAGCTAGCCTGTCCCAGGTGCTGAGGGTCTCCGGATTCAGGGATATCAGGGTTTACCCCATGGACATATATGTGGGAAAGCCCCTAATTGACTGCATTGCAAGGATGGTTTCAAGGGTATTTGATTTGTTTTTCAGGATACTCTTCCTCCTGTACGGGAGGACGTCAACAAGGATATTTGCAAAGAGCATATTTGCTATAGGGAGGAAGGGGTGAGTGATAATGATACAGGCGTTTGAACTGAACAGGCAGTACCATTCCATTAAGGGGGAGATTGACAAGAAAATCCAGGAGGTTTTGGATAAGGGGAACATGATACTGGGCGAGAATGTCAGCTGCTTTGAGAGGGATTTTTCAGGGTATTGCAATACAAAATTCGGTATAGGGGTTGGCTCAGGGACTGCTGCAATACATCTGGCGCTGCTTTCATGCGGTGTTTCAAACGGCGACGAGGTCATAACAGTCCCAAATACAGCAGTGCCAACGGTCTCTGCCATATCCCTGGCGAATGCCATTCCGGTCTTTGTGGATGTTGACCCGGAGACCTACACCATCAACACAAAAAAAATCGAGGAAGGGATAACCAGAAAAACCAAGGCCATTATCCCTGTCCATCTGTACGGGCATCCCTGCGACATGGACCCTGTTTTGGAAATAGCTGAAAAGCACGGATTGAGGGTCATAGAGGATGCCTGCCAGGCGCATGGCGCCAAATACAAGGGCAGGAGCGTCGGCTCCCTGGGGGATATCGGGTGCTTCTCCTTCTACCCCACCAAGAACCTCGGGGCATACGGGGATGGCGGCATGGTTGTGACAAGGAATGAAGAGCTCGCTGAAACCGTAAGACTGCTCAGGAATTACGGGCAAACCGAGAAGAATGTGCATAAGATAATAGGATTTAACTCCAGGCTTGATGAGATACAGGCCGCCATCCTCAGGGTGAAGCTCAAGCACCTGGAGGAATGGAACGCCAGCAGGGCAGGGAAGGCAAGGCTGTACCATAAGCTCCTGGATGATTCGGTTATTACCAGGCCTGTTGAAAGGAAATGGGCCAGGCACGTGCATCATCTTTACGTGGTCAGGTCAGGAAAAAGAAATCAGCTTCAGGAGTGGCTGAAATCCCAGGGCATACTAACAAACATACACTACCCCACCCCTGTTCATATGCAGGAGGCCTACAGCTATCTGGGCTACGGGAAGGGCAGCTTCCCTGTCAGTGAAAGGAACGCAGGGGAGATACTGTCACTGCCCATGTTCCCTGAGCTTACCAGGGAGGAGATAGAAAGGGTGGCAGCTGCTGTAAACAGTATGAAACAGTGATATATGTTTATAAAGGATTATATGAATAAAAGAGTGCTGAGGAGGTCAGTTGAATGAAGGGTCTGATACTCGCAGGTGGCTTGGGAACAAGGCTGAGGCCGCTTACATACAGCGGTTCCAAGCAGCTGATACCTGTGGCGAATAAGCCTGTGCTGTTCTACGGAATCGAGGACCTGAAGGAGGCAGGAATAAGGGACATAGGAATAATCGTGGGCTACACCGATGAAAGGGTACAGTTCATTAAGGATGCTGTGGGGGACGGCTCAAGATGGGGGGTGAAGATTACATACATAAGGCAGGACGCACCAAGGGGTCTGGCCCATGCGGTTACAACAGCAAGGGATTTTATAGGGGGTGATGATTTTGTTGTTTATCTGGGGGACAATATACTGAACAAGGGGATAAGCAGCTTTGCTGAGGAATTCAGAAATTCGGATATGGATGCAAGCATACTGGTCACGCAGGTGGAGCACCCGGAGATATATGGAGTGGCCATGATTGGCGATAACAGAGAGATAATAGAGATTGAGGAAAAGCCGGAGAATCCCAAGAGCAACTATGCGATTGTCGGTGTTTATTTTTTCAGGTCCTCTATCTTTGAGGCAATCAAGAAGATAAAGCCAGGGAAAGGGGGCGAACTGGAACTAACAGATGCCATCCATGAGCTGGTTGTTTCAGATAAGCACAGGGTGAATGCCCATGTTGTGAAGGGCTGGTGGGATGATACAGGAACAGCTGAGGCAGTGCTCCGTGCCAATCACCTCGTTTTGACCGATTTGAAAGCGAAGCGAGAGGGCATTGTAGAGGAGGGAGTGCGGCTCATTGGGAATGTGGCTCTAGGTAAGAATACGATTATTAAAGCGGGAACCTTGATACGTGGTCCGGTTATTATTGGGAAGGATTGCCAAATTGGACCAACATACTTGGGTCCATATACCTCCATCGGGGATAACTGCGTCATCCGAGGTGGAGAGATTGAGTCATCAATTATCATTGGCGATACACACATCAATTTGGAAGCTAATAAACGGATTGTTGATAGCTTGATAGGGCGGCATACTATTATCAATTCGGCGAGAGAAACTTTGCCCAGCGGCTGCAAACTTGTCCTCGGTGAGAACTCGGAGGTACAAATATAGAAGGAAACGCATATCTTAATAACTAGCGGCGTCGGCTTTGTCAGCTCTAATTTAAGAAATGAAGAAAAGGTTCCTGCACAAGGGCCGTGGGGCCGGAGGTATCAAAGGATGACAAGGATTTGGGACATTGACGTAAAGCAGTTCCGTACCGGGGAGAAGATTCTTAGACATCCCGGGCGCTTAAGGGAGTGGTTGGACGGTCGCAATCCCTTTCCCATTATGGTGGAATTTGACATGACCAATGTATGTAATCACCGGTGCCCGGAGTGCATAGCCAACCACTATCGCAAGGTCGATCGTGTTTCGCTCTCCGGTGACTTAGCGAGGCGGGTGATATCGGAAATGGCCGAGGGCGGACTGAAAGGCATATCCTTCACCGGTGGTGGCGAGCCCTTTTGCAACCCTGATACTTGCGAGACGATCCGCTGGGCGAAGAAGTGCGGGCTGGACGTGGTCGTAGTCACCAATGGCTCTCTCTTGGACGACGCTGTGTGTGAAACCATAGTTGAGAATTGCATAGGTATCGCCGTCTCCTTGGATGCGGCCACGCCGGAGACATTCCGGAAAATGCATGGTAGGGGAGCCAAGCATTTCTTTCATGTCGTGGCAAACATTCGCCGACTTGCTGAAGCGAAGCAGAGGGTGGCCAGCAACTGTAGCGTCGGTCTGGCCGTGTTGACCTGCGATACAACAAAACCGGATATGGTGGCTGCAGCGAAACTGGCGAAGGAGGTGGGGGTGGACTATGTGCACTTCCGGCCCCTAATGATCCACCGCGGAGGCCAGTTCAAATACCACTGGCCCGATATGGAAAAGGAGCTCGAAGCGTGTCTAGACTTGAGGGAGCCGGGAAGCTTCGATGTGCTTTTCTCCAAGGACAAGTATCTCTCTATTCGGGAGGTGAACTTTGGTCGTAGTTACGGCCGTTGCTTCGGACACCAATTTGCCGGCGCCGTTTCTGCGAACGGGAAAGTGTATCTGTGTTGCCACCTGAGGGGCTATCCCCAGTACGATCTTGGAGATTTGCATAACCAAAGTTTTCGTGACATCTGGAATGGAGAACGCAGACGCCAGGTCATAGCCAGTATTGACTTCCATGATTGCATCCCGCTCTGTCGCTGCAACGCGTTCAATAAAGTGCTATGGGAGATATGGAACGACCCTTCCAGCCTCGATGCGCGGATTCTTGAGATGCCCATTCCCCACGAGAACATACTGTAGGCAGGGAGCGGCTGTTCCCCAATTATTAGAGCTAAGGATTCTTGGTAAAGTAATAAACATTGGTAGCGGAAGATATACAAATGTGATTACAATTGCGAGATTGATTCTGGACTGTATGAATAAGCCAGAATCTTTGCCCCAGCACGTTAAAGATAATAGACCAGGGCATGTTAGGCAACACTTAGCCTCTAATGATAAAGCTGAAAGGCTTTTGGACTGGAAGGCAAGGACAAGGTTTGAAGATGCCTTGAGGGAAACCGTTAACTGGTATCGAGAGAATGAATGGTGGTGGAAGGCTTAGTCTTCCTGTTCTTTTCTTGCAGGCATCCTGAACCAGATGAGCATGCCTATTATGCCCAAGAGTATGTGTCCAACAAAGAGTATGACAAGGGAGAATGAGATGGCTGATTCTGCTGTCAGGTGAATGAATGCAAAGAAGAGCACCAGTGCAGCATCCCTTGTGCCTATGCCTGAAAGTGAGACGGGCAGGGCCTCCAGGAGCATGGTAATGGGGGTTATCATCAGCAGGAACTGGAAGGGAAGTGTGATGTTCAGGGCCAGAGCCATGAGGTAGTACTGGAATATTGTAAGGAGCATGGCTATTATTCCCAGAACAGTTGAAACAATTATAATGGTTTTTCTGTTCCTCATAATCCCCAAACCCTTGTAAAAGTCATTGAATACTGTACCTAGCTTCGGCTTGTATCTGTCCGGAATCATGGCCCTGAAGAAGGGCCTCAGAATCCGGATGACAAACCCCTTCCTGGTAAGGAGGAATACAAACAACAGGAATAGGATGAAAATAACCACTACTGACAGGAGCAAATCAAAATATCCTGCGTAAAACGATGCGAAGAATACTATCCCTATCAGGGCCAGGGAGAACAGGACAATAACGTCTATGATTCTGTCCACCATAACGGTTGTCAGGGACTTGCCCAGGGAGGTCTTCTCCCTGAGGTAATACGCCCTGTAAAAATCCCCAAGCCTGCCAGGGGTTATAAGGCTCACGGAATAGCCGACCAGCCAGGCCCCAATGGATTTTATAAAGGGATAATCGATATTATATACCTTCATGAGCATCTTCCATTTGAATGCCTTTACTGCAATTATAGGGACTATAAAAATGATGGAAATGGAGAGGTAGAACATGTCTGTGTTTTTCAGTATGCTGAGTATTTCTAGCAGGTTCATGTTCCAGATTATATACAGGAACAGCACAATACCTATTACTGGCAGAAAAATCTGAAGCTTCATATTCCTATTAGGGGGTTTCTTATTAAAAAATGGATTGTTTCAGGGCTCGGTATATTTAAAACAGAAAATTGTAAATAGATACAAACTCCAAGGGGTGGAATATGGATAAGAAAAGGCTGATAATAGCCATTGTTCTGATGCTTCTGGCGCTCGCGTTCGTCTTCAGGACCATTAATCCCCATCTCAATCCTGCCACGCATGTGAATGTGCATGGGGATGAAGCAAGGGTGCTGACCATAGCCAGGAATGTGGCAGAGAGGGGGCAGTATGCATACAGTGAGGGCCTGTCCGAGTATGAGCTCTCGCTTCCCAATGCCTTTTGGACAGGGCCCCTGACTATTTATACCCATGCAGTATTTTTCTTTTTATTCGGCTCCACATATGCCGTGGCACGGCTGACCGTGGCGCTCTTCGGCTTTATATGCATCTACTTGATGTATCT
This sequence comes from Candidatus Aenigmatarchaeota archaeon, assembly GCA_030619735.1. Taxonomy (GTDB): domain Archaea; phylum Aenigmatarchaeota; class Aenigmatarchaeia; order QMZP01; family JAUXAV01; genus JAUXAV01. Next base: position 37,317 of record JAUXAV010000001.1, read on the forward strand.
GATAACAAAAAGGATATACGGGAAGAAGGCCGCCATCATATGCGCGGTGCTGGCTGCCCTGAACCCTTTGTTTGCATTCTACAGCCGCGTGGCGCTGCATGACATACTGTGCTACATGTTCTTTTTGATTTCGGTTTATCTGGCGCTGGATATTGAGAATAGGACCAGGCTCAGGATGGCCCTGATAGGGGTGTGCGCTGCCCTGGCTAGCATCTCAAGATACAATGGAATTATAATTCTGCTGGTTATGGTTATTTATTTCGCATATACCAGGAGGCGGAAGTTCCTGATGGATTTGCCATTCCTTTTAATTCCGTGTTTCTTGGTCTTCCTGGGATTCTATTTCTGGCTTGTCTACAATGGATTTTTTGAACTCTTTACAAGAACGTTTTTTGGTGATATGTTTGAAACAGGCATCATGGCAAAGACCGGGCTTATGGCATATTACGGCATCATAGCCGTGCTGCAGGTCCTTGTCAAGTATGCCCCCTTCCTGCTGGTTGGCACTGTTGCCGGTCTACTCGTTATATACAAGCGAGGGTTCGTGAGCAGGCAGGAGAAGCTTATCCTGATATGGATGATGGTGGGGTTTGCTTGGTGGCTCCAGTCATATGCCTCAGGAAAATACATGCTAGCCTTCACCTTCCCCATGTTCATCTTTGTGTCCGGAGCCCTGATGAAGGTGATAAAGAAGCCAGTATTCAGGCTTGACCATAGGCATGTTATGGTCTTTCTTGGTGTATTGCTGGTTGCATATATTGCAGTGAATCTGGAGGCCACCTATGACATAAGGGATGATTCAGTATACAACGCGGCTGCTATCATAAAGGCCTCAGAAGAGAGGATATTATTTGCAGAGCCGCCCCTGGCATTTGTTTCAGGAAAATCAAAGCTCTCGCACTATTGGAATGACTCCTACAGGCATTGGGTAAGTTCAGAGCTTCATCTTGAAATGTTCTATGACCCACCAAATAACCAATCCATTTATGATTATCTGGAAAGGACAAAACCAAGATACATAATGCTGAGTTCCAAGTTCCCTGTCAAAAGTGCAACGCCAAGAAAGGAGTTCAACCATTATATAGATTTGTATGGAAAGGTCAAAGAAGAGATTGGTTCATACATTCTTTATGAACTAAGTTGGCCTGAATAATAAATCCCTTTTGATGTTGGAGCAGGCGGTATAGTGGGTTTCTAATATAAATATAAACAGTCTAAAAGCAAATGATTGGTATGAAAAAGGGAAGGTATAGCATATCGGCGTTTTTCCCTATATACAATGATGAGTGCACTGTAAAGAAAATGGTAATGGATGCGCTGTCTGTTTTGAGAACCATTACAGATGACTATGAGATTATACTGGTGGATGACTGCAGCATTGACAAATCAGGCAGGATAGCTGACAGCCTGGCGAAAAAATACAGGCAGGTCAGGGTTATGCATCACAGGAAGAACAGGGGCTATGGTGGTGCGCTCAAAACAGGCATTACCAGTGCAAGGAAGGACCTGATATTCTACACAGACGGTGACGCCCAGTATGATGCCAGGGAGCTGGCAAAGCTCTACCCGCTTATAGGGAATGCGGATGTTGTGAATGGCTACAAGATAAAGCGCCATGATGTCCTCTACAGGATAGTCCTGGGGCGGCTCTATAATGCATTCGTGAAGGTCATGTTCCATATGAAGATAAGGGATATAGACTGTGATTTCAGGCTTTTCAGGCGGAGAGTTTTTAAGGATATAACACTGGAGTCGAATAGTGGCGTAATCTGCGTGGAGATGATGAAGAAGATTCAGCTGACCGGTGCCAGGATAGCAGAGGTCCCGGTTCATCACTACGAAAGGGTTGGAGGGGTCTCACAGTTCTTCAAGGTAATGAAGATATCTAGTGTGTTTCTGGGGCTGGCCAAGCAGTGGTGGAAGCTCATGGTTGTTAGGAAGTTGCAGGAGTTGGCGGGATGAAAGGGCTTGATAGTTTCAATGGGAAGAATGTGATGATTACAGGAGGGCTGGGATTTATAGGAAGCAACCTTGCGCATGAGCTGGTCAGGCTAAATTCCAATGTGCTGATTGTTGATTGCCTACTGCCGGAATGCGGGGGTAACAGATACAATATCAGGGGGATTGAGGACAGGGTCCGGGTGGAGAATGCTGATATCAGGGACGGGCCCAAGATAGGCAGGCTTGTTAAAGGCCAGGAATATATATTCCATCTTGCTGCCCATCTGAGCCATATAAACAGCGTGAAAAATCCGATTCTGGATTTTGATATAAACTGCAGGGGAAGCCTGGAACTGCTGGAAGCCTGCAGAAAATACAATCCGGATACAAAGGTGGTATATACAGGGACAAGGGGACAGTACGGGAAAATAGAATATACTCCTGTGGATGAGAAGCATCCCATACAGCCCACTGATATGAATGGTGTCAATAAGCATGCTGCAGAGCAGCATCATCTCCTATACCACAGGCTTTACGGGCTCAGGACAGCCTCGCTGAGGTTGACCAATGTGTACGGCCCAAGGCACCAGATGAGGCACAGTGAGCAGGGGTTTGCCGGCTGGTTTATCCGGCTGGCAATGGATAATAAGAAGATAAAGGTGTTCGGGGACGGGAAGCAGCTCAGGGACCTGAATTATGTTGATGATGTGGTGTCAGCGCTGCTGGCCCTGGCCCTGGAAAGGAAATCATATGGGGAGGCCTTCAATATAGGGGGGATAAAGCCGGTCAGCATACTGGAGTTTGTCAAAAGCCTGATAGAGGTAAGCGGCTCTGGAAGCTATGAACTGATTCCCTTCCCGGAGGAGGAGGGCAGGATTGAGATAGGGAGCTATGTGGCGGATTTCACAAAGCTAAGGAAAGTGACTGGCTGGGAGCCGAAAACCCCCCTGAAGGCAGGGCTTGAGAAAACTGTCCGATTCTACAGGAAGTGTAAAGGGCACTATTGGTAGTCCAGGTGGTATTGTGAAGCATGAGATAAGGAAGCGGATTCTCAGACTCAGGGAAAAAGCATATTTATAAAACTATGGCTGGTCCGGATTCTGCGACAGGAGAAATCTTCTTATCAGGAGGTAGGCAAGGATGGTGCCGATTATGTATGCTATTATCATGGAGATTATTGTGCCGTAGAGGCCATGGAACTGTATCAGAAACCAGGCAGTTACTGTATTGATTGAAACCGTTATAATCTCGGACAGGGAGCTTATTTTCACCCCTGATATGCCAAAGGATGCTGCAAACCACATGTATATGTTATGCACCATTGCTATCAGGCCTGCCAGTACAAACAGCATAAGCATGGGAGAAAATCAGATCATGGCGTCATTTTTTCTATCTATTCACAAGGTTTATTGATAGTATGAAGTAGTTATTTATTCTATAAACCCTTCCTCCTCTGGAGAAAACACAGACCTTATCCTAAAGTAGATATAGAGTGTGCCGATTGTATAGGATATTATCATGGATAGTATGGCCCCGTAAAGACCGTATGATGGTATTAGCAACAGGGCTGTTATTATGTTTGCTATACATATTATTCCCACTGATAGGGAGCTTATCTTTACGCCTCTTATCCCAAAGGATGCAGCAAACCATATATAGAGCAAGTGCACTGATGTTATAAGGCCAGCAAATACAAAGAGAAGGAGCATGGGGATTATGAAGGTATAATCACTGCCATAGAGGAAGAGTACAATAGAGGACATGACAAAAAGCAATATATAGAATATTGGGGAGAATTTTAGGAGCTTGTTCATTTGGGAGAAGATTATGGCCTTCTTTCTGTACATGGAGGATATGGGGAAAAAGACCATTACGAATCCGGTCACAAAGAACGATGCTACTGTGAGTGTGGAATAGTAGTAGGCCTGGTACATACCCACATCACCTATTGAAAGGAAGATGTTAAGGAATATCTTGTTTAATGCACCTATGGTGGAGAGTGATATGGTTCCCAGGATGGCTATAAGGCTATATTTCATCAGGATCTTTGACCATTTTCTGCTCAGCACCGGCCTGAGGTATTTCCTGATGTCCGGCCATGTAGGAGCTGCTGCAAGCAGATAGCCTATTATTACGGATATTATGGGTATTATTGCTGTTCTTGTGTAGAGGTAAAGGATAATGCTTATAATCAGCACGGAAAGGCTCCATACAACATTCAGCGCTCCGAGCTTTTTCATCTTGTTCATGCCCTGGCATACCTTCTGGGCAAGGGTCCATATGTTCATGCCAACAGCCATTACTATGGCTGCAAACATATAGGGAAGGTTTATAGAAAAGGCTGTGGCAAGGGGCACGGAGAGGAGATAAAACAATAGTGCGAATATGATGGTTGATACAGCCATCAGTATAACGCTTGTGGATAGTATCTTTGCTTTGTCCCTTTCACTCCTTGTAGATGTAAAGTATTTCACCATGGCCGTGCCTATGGAGAGATACATAAATGTCCATAGTATATTTGATATGGAACAGACAAGGGCAAACCTCCCGTACTCTATCCTGCCAAGTAGCCTGCCGCTCATTATCTGAAAGAGGAGGGAAAAGACCTTTGAGAGCATAAGGCCAGAGAAGACAAAGCCCAGGCCCTTTATGAAATTCCTGGTGACTGGCCCAGGCTTTTTTCTGAATATCAGGGCATAGAAAAAGAAAACAATTACCCAGAATAATTTCTTTAATTTTTCCAACATCAGATCACTTTATATATTATAAAGACATCCTGACCCTTAAATTGAACCTTTTTGTAGACAGGAAGATTGGAGTTTACCCATTGGTATAATTCGCTGTTAAATTTATATCCAGGCCACCAGGTCAGTATCCATTTTGGATCGCCTGTCTCAAGGAATGATATGTCTATGGGTCCC
>JAUXAV010000092.1 GCA_030619735.1 Candidatus Aenigmatarchaeota archaeon
GGGGGGTTAGAGAAATTAATCATTGAGAGATTAGTATGCCAATCTTTTTTATCTCCTTTTATGGACAGCTCTTCCAGATACGAATCCCCGTTGCTGTCTGTTGCCTCGAGGGGCAGTATTTTATCTCTTATGGTATGTATACGCCCTTCTTTTGAAGGAATTATTTCTATATCTTTTTCATGTATGACTTTTAATAAATACAGAGAATCCAAATATTGGGTTTCTGGAACTTGCTCCCATACTGCAATTTTATAAGAGCCGTTAATTTCTTTTAGATTATTTAACAATCCCCAGCTTATATATTCCCATTTTCTGTGAACTGCCTGGTCAGATATGGCAAATTCAGGATAATACATATCACCATCATAGGAATAAACAAATGCACACCCTCCACCTCCCGCCTTACTCCCGGAAAGGCCAACATTAAGTTCCCCACCTGCTGATACTATGTCCCACAAGCCAGATGTATGGTCTACAGTGTAGGTCTGGTCTGAACTCTGGGCCGTGTATGTAGTGTACCACTGTGACCAACCGTTTGAAGTGAAATTCCAGGTGTCTAATTCAAAATCATCACCGTTTGGCAGTGTGTCATACCCTACCCAAGTAAGCTTTATCTTGCTTATGTCTGAACGGGATTCGTTGATTGTGAAGTTATACCAAATATTTACGTGATCACTAGGGTCTGGGCTCCAACTATTCCTTGAGCCGTCATTGGCATTTATATTAGTATATTCACCTGAGGTATATTCTATGTAGCCAGCATATCCCGGGGATTTTGGCGTACCAGATCCACCATCTTCAAAATATGCTTTATTGTTTTCTGTATCAGTAAAATCATATGTTGTGGTGGTTGTCCCCTCAGTACCAGCACCTTTAACCCATGCCGCAATCGTAATCTCATCAGTAATATTCAAACTGTCGTCATCTGCCACATCAACATAATCCCCGTCGCCGTCGAACTCCAAAGCATTCCTGAACCTGCCAGTCACATGCTCTATGAATTTCGCTTTGCCTGCCTGGTATGAAGCGTTTATCTCGTCCCCTGTAAGGGCCTTGGAGTAGATGGCGACTTCGTCGATTGTGCCGTTGAAGAAAAATTGTGAAGAAGATTTAGCGCCTATTTTTGCATTTCCATCAACTGAAATAGTGGATGCACTAAGAGAACCAGCTGCTGGAGAGCCATCAACCCAAATACTTAAATTATCTATTCTTGCAACAATATGGTGCCAATTACCATCATTATAAATATTACTTGATGCAAATATGGTGTTAGAACCAGTAGTAGCATTTGTGATATAAAGTGTTCCGCCGGACATTTGCAAGGTCCAATCAACTGCTCCATTTCCGTTTGTAACAATTCTATTATTTGAAGTGGTAGAGGATGTTTTAATCCAAACAGATACCATCTTAGCATCATCAAAATTTGTTCCCAAATCAACATAATCCCCATCCCCGTCAAACTCTATCGCATTGCCTGACTTGCCTGGCTTGCGCTCAATGAATTTGGCCCTGCCCGCCTCATAGAGGGTTTCCACCTCTTCCTGGGAAAGAGCCCGGCTGTATATGGCGACTTCGTCTATTGTGCCGTAAATAAGTCTAGTAATATCTACATCCCCGCCAATAATCAAATCAGTAGTACCCGTATAATTAATTCCAGTAGCGCTTACTTGTCCTTGATAAACCCCATTAATATAAAATACTGAAATCACACCATTATACGTTCCAACATAATGCTTCCATTCTCCAACAGAAATATCTTCTCCTACAACAGTCCTAGTTTGGGTTCCATCACCAATCTGCCAAGAAGTATCATTACTCGGACTATCCATTCTAATCTTATATCCATAATCCCCTGTGCTTGTAGCACCTTTTTGTATAAACCAATCATCCCCAATCACATCTGCTTTTAGCCATAATGCAACAGTTATATTAGCAGGTTCTAAACTGCTCGAGTTTGTAACATTAACATAATCCCCGTTTCCGTCAAACTCCAGGCACTTGCCTGACTGGCACCCCTCAGACTTCCAGCCGCTGGTTTCCAGGTCGCCCTGCAGGGTTCCCTCGTTGCCGTAAGAGGTCTCATCATCCGTGGTGGCGCCGCTTCCCTCATCAAAATGCATCAGGAGGACAGTGTTGCCGTAAAGCGTCCCTGTGTTGCCATAGCTTGTGGAATCCAGGGTGGCGTTGCCATCCTCCTCGTCAAAATGCATCAGGAGGACTGTATTACCATAGATGGTGCCTGTGTTTCCCTGCCCAGAGGAATCCAGGGAGGCGTTGCCGTCGGTTTCATCAAAATGCCACATGCCTACTGTGTTCTCGTCCTGCTCAAAAAGCCCGAGCATGGCTTCATGGTCGGAGTTGTTTATATCAGAGGTCCCTATGTTCCTTAGGATAATGATTGCCCTGTTATTGGTGCAGTAGGAGTCCAGAAGCTGGATTTGCTTGCTTGTCATGCCTGTCCAGTACACGGAGAGGTAGGAATAGCCTGCGCCGGCTATGGCAATAGTTATCAGGAGGAGGATTATTATTGATATTATGGGTGAGATTGCTTTCTTTTGGTTCATATTGTATATTTGAGCCTGATTCTATAAAAAACAGGCAGGAGGACAAACTCTTATAAATAGCATGCCAAATTCTATTATAACCCCGTGCGGGGGTTCCCGAGTGGTTAAAGGGACAGGACTCAAGATCCTGCGGCTTAGTGCCTTCAAGAGTTCGAATCTCTTCCCCCGCATTTCCCTTTTCTGTTAATGCTTATAAATATATAGAGTTAATAGTTAGATTATGAAAATCCGGGACAAAAACGAGGCATTGCAGAAGCTTATCAGGGATTTGCTCAGCCAGGACAGGCCTGTCTGGAAGGCCCTGGGAAAGGGTTTGAACAGGCCCAGGAGAGGGGGTTTTAGGGTCAATCTGTACAGGATAGAGAAGCATGCAAAGGGAAAGGAGACCCTGGTTGTTCCCGGGGTCGTGCTTGGCTCAGGGGAGGTTCAGAAGGCCAGGAACGTTGCTGCTTTAAAGTTTTCAGAGAGCGCAAGAGCCAAGCTGGAAAAGGCTGGAGGGAAATGCCTGAGCATAAGAGAGCTGCTTGAGCAGAATCCCCAGGGGAAGGGAGTAAAAATTATGGGATGATTTATATGGAAGCTGATATGGTGATTAATGGAGAAGATAGGGTGCTGGGCAGGATGGCTTCCCTGGCTGCAAAGGAACTGCTGAAGGGGAGAAAAATCGCCATAGTGAATGCAGAGAAATGCGTGGTTTCAGGGAATCCCCAGGCGACAGCGCAGGCATTCAGGGATAGGATTGCAAGGGGTGACCCCTACCATGGGCCGTTTTATCCAAAGACCCCGGACAGGATAGTGAGAAGGGTTGTGAGGGGCATGCTTCCCAAAAAACCCAGAGGGAAGCAGGCATTAAAAAGCCTGAAGGTCTTTATATCAGTGCCAAAGGAGCTTGAGGGAAAGGAATTTGCAAAGCCCAGGGGCATGGGAAGGGAGCTTAAAGGGAAATTCCTGACCCTTGAGGAACTGGTGAAAAAGTTATGACAGAGAAAAAAGCAGGAAAGAAAAGCAATGTATTAGCCTTTACTACAGGGAAAAGGAAGAGGGCAATAGCAAGGGCATGGTTCAGGAAGGGTCAGGGAACGGTAAGGATAAACTTTGTTCCCCTTGAGCTTTTCAAGAATGAGATTGCAAGGATGACCATAAGCGAGCCCCTGGTCCTGGCCGGGGATGCCTGGAAGGGCCTGGAAATCAATGTTAATGTAAAGGGCGGGGGGATAATGGGCCAGGCTGAGGCGGCAAGGCAGGCAATAGCAAAGGGGCTGGTCCAGAAGAATCCTGATTTAAGGCAGAAATTCATGGAATATGACAGGAATCTGCTGATTTCGGACCCCAGGAGGACAGAGCCGCACAAGCCACCCAGGTCTTCACAGGGCCCGAGAAGAGCGAAACAGAAGAGCAAGAGGTAGATTGATATGGAATTCGCCAGGATTAAATTAGCAGGAAAGGACATAAAGGAACTGGAGGAGATTTGCAGTCAGATAAAGGAGATTGCAAAGAAGTACGGGGTCTCCTGCAAGGGGCCGATCCCGCTTCCCACCAAGAAATTAAGGGTCCAGACCCTGAAAACGCCATGCGGCGACGGCACAGGCCATGGTAACGCAAGCTGGGACAGATGGGAGATGAGAATCCATAGGAGGATTATTGACATCGGCTCCAATGAAAGGGCCCTGAGGCAGGTGGTCAGGATTTCCATACCCGAAGGGGTCAAGATAGACATAGAGCTCAGGGAAAGCTACGAGCACAAGTGAAGTTTTTTCTGATTTATTAATCATACGGAAAATAATTTAGTATGGGAATAAGCCTCAGAGAGATTGTGCCTGGAAGGGAACTGGAACTGGAGGAGCTTTCCGGGAGGAAGCTTGCCGTTGATGCCTACAACACAATTTACGCCTTCCTTTCCATTATTCGTGACAGGTTTACCGGGGAGCCCCTGAAGGATTCCCGGGGCAGGGTCACCTCCCATCTGTCAGGGCTTTTCTACAGGAACACAAACCTTATGGGAAGGGGAATCCGGCTTATTTATGTCTTTGACGGAAAACCGCCCGAATTCAAGAGGGAGACATCCGAGGCCAGGAGGGAGGTCAGGAGGAAGGCCGAGGTGAAATGGAAGGAGGCTGTCAAGAAGGGGGATGTGGAGGCCGTGAAGAGGTATTCCCAGCAGGCCTCCAGATTAACGGATGAGATGGTGGAAGAGGCCAAGAAGCTGCTTGGGACCATGGGCATCCCGGTTGTCCAGGCGCC
>JAUXAV010000049.1 GCA_030619735.1 Candidatus Aenigmatarchaeota archaeon
GAGGAGAAGGTAGGCGAAAGCTTCCGGTCTCTCCAGACCCAGTTTATTAATCGCTGGATGAAACAGGAACACCTCATTGAAGATGTTGGGGACCAGCACTATGTTCTGACCGATAAGGGGCGAGAGGAAGCGCTGAGGCTAGGGGAGTTTAAGGAAATCGAGGAGGAGCCCGGCCTCGCTGAAAAACCCGGTGGTGATGGTAAACCTGAACCTACCCAGGAATCCCTTGCCACCACTGAGTACCAGCAATTCCTCAGGTTGGGTAAGCTCACTGGGGTTGTCCCGCTGCAGCTCATTAAGATGACAGCCGATCATGTCTGGACAGGAGACTTCAGGGACTTGAAATGGGTAGCTCGGGCGATGATAGAAATGGACATTAGAAGCGACCTCCGCGGGCGCTGGCTTAACGCCTGGCGAGGAAAGATGCATCAGCCTATCCCCGCCGACCTGCCAGCTGAGTTTTATACGGAGGGCAAGGGAACAGAGGGGAAAAGGGAAGAGGGTGCTGGTAAGAAAGGGTACATACTAAGTGAAGATAATGTCCCCATCAATGTCGGAGAGGGCTCAGGAGACCTTGACTACAAGGATGCAGTAGACCTGGCTAAAATAAGAGCGGCGCGGAGTAAGGACGCTGCTCCGGCTGGCAGCTCTCCGGTCGATGACGCTATAAAAATAGTCAATCTTGTTAAGTCCACAGAGGGAGAAAAGGCAGCAGGGAAATCCTATATCGTCAAGCCTGGTGAAGATGGCGGCTTTCAGGTAGAAGAAGCGGAGTCCGGTAAGCCTATACTCGTACCAGCATCACCAGGAGCAAAGCCAGGCCTCAGCTATTACGTTGGCAATGACGGTGAGGTCAAGGAATTGCCCGCCGGGCAGCCGGTGGTCATCATCAAGGAGCCGTCAAAGCCAGCTGCTGGTGGTACTAATTACCTGATAGACCAGAAGGGAGAGGTCAAGGAAGTTACCCAGGGCCAGCCAATAGTCATCGTACGCGAGAGTGGACCGGCAGCGCAGTCAACGCCCATTCAGGTGAAAGACAAGGATGGTAACCCCATGATTCTTGATCTAGGTACCTTTATTAAGCTAGAGGAGCACCGGGATAAACAACGCCGCGATGAAGATACCCACGAGATTAAGATGGAGACCTTTAAGAGCCTTAAGGATAATCTAAATAAATTAACCACTGCTGTGTCTCATGTAGTGGAAGGGGAAGAAGAGTAAAATAAATGAAAAAGCAAACGAAAGAGCGACTGAGGAAATTCGGCAGCCGCCTCGCCTTTGAGTTTTTCATTGAGACCATGCACGATCCGATAGTTGAAGGACTCCGGAAGTATCTTGCTAAGATACAGCCGGATGATATCCCTGGAATGGTAAGAAAGGGAAAGTTCCCCCCGCTGGATAAAGTGGACTTTACCGCGGTAAGCGACAATGCCGAACACTTTGAGAAGATATCTCCGGTCAGGCTCATGGAGTTTATTGCCGAAGCCCGCCCCGACCTGGTTACTGCTATCCAGGATATGGGCATGCCCGGTGCCGAATACCTGGCGAAGCTGCGGCTGCGCCTCATTGAATTGGTCAAGCATCCGGAGAAGGCATTGGCCAAATCCACAGAGTATGAGTCAAAAGAGACAATGGTGAAGGCTACGTGCGATAATTGCCATAAAAGCTGGCCGGTACCCAAGTCAGAAGCCTCATCCATTGAGGAGTGCCCGTTTTGTGGTCACAAGCAAGGGGAAGAAGTAGAGCCTGTTGAGAAGCAGCCTCCTGAAAGGTAGATATTGACAACCCCACCTATACAGTTTCATAATGGAGTAAATGAATGAGGTTTATCTGCGGCCGGAGGATGTTCTTTTCGGCGCCACGACGAGCGTACTAATAGGTTTGCTTATGTATGCCGCCACCCGGCCAGCAGAGACCAAGGGAGGTATAAAAATGGGACAAGCTAGAGAAAGAGAGATTATTGGCTACTCGGCAGCCGAACTTCCCGCAGCACTCGACCTAGTAGAGTCCACCATGGAGGTAGGGGAAAAGGCACGTTTGGCTATCTGTACTGAAGCCCTGCCTACTGAAGATGAGCTGGATGACCTTTACCTGGGGATGCTCGCCAATGGCTTTCATGCTTACCAACCCAAAGCCCAGATTATCGATGGCGTACCAACTACCAAGCTTGTTCTTCAGAAAGGCTCGCCATCCTTTGCCGTTATTCTCCCCTTGTTGGTGCCTCTTTTCATCATCGGGCTCATTGCTTTCGGCATCGTCCAGATTGAGGCAATAGGCAAGGCGCTATTACCATTGTTCATCACCGGGGCGGTTGGACTGGTCGGTTTGGCTTTGATTATCAGGAAGCCGGCTGAAAAGTATCTAGAGCGTACAAGGTAGCTGGCTACTGGACTTCGCCGTTGGTTATTGATAGCCTTAAACCCAGGGCGATGCCTGTTCTAAAGGAATTGATAACCACCTGATCTACCGGTGCCTTTTTCTGAGCCCCCAGCCTCAGTAGTGCCTCAGTCGCCAGGCTGCAGTAGTGCTTGAGCACCGTTTTCTCATCATCAACCAGCGAGGCAATATCTTGCTGGCCCTTTTCCTGTCTTTTTTTCATCTCTTCAAAGTCAATCATGCCTTACCTCTTACCTAATGCAGACTGCGCCACAGGTTGGGGTTGGCCAACACCCAGCAGGTTACCCTTTAAATCAAACATAACGATTGTGAGGATGCCGGAAGGTGTTACGAAGGAGTAGTTGCGGCCAGTTGTGGATGCAGCCTCATTGACCTGCATCCAATTATTTTTCTGTGCCCATCTATTAAAAGTCTCCCTTGTGATAGCTTTCATAATTGAAACCTCCTAACTTTAAGCTAATCTTGTTATTCTACTGGTTCTACCTCGGCTTGGCAACCTTCCCTTGGTGGTGTATACTGGGGTAAAAGGGAGTCAAGAATGAAAGGGCTTCTTATCTGTCTGGGTATCCTGGGGGTTGCTAGCATCTGCCCCATCTGGAGAGGTGCGAGTCATTCGAGGCATGATGGTGTCAACCTCTGGCGGCTTGTCTATGACTCGACCCACCTCGAACCGAGCTCTCCTTTTGGCCATCCCCACCTTCCGTATTCCGAAGCCGTCAGGCTGGCACAAGAAGCCTACCAGGAGGCATTGGCGCATGGAAGCTGAGAGAGCTAAGGAATTAAAGAGAGTTGCCCCTCGTTTGTTTCTCGGCCTAGTTGCTGTTGAGTCAGTCACTTTACCCATCTTCAGGAGCGGCGGTCGTACTGGTCTTTCCTTCTGGGGGTGGGTGGCAAATCATACTATTTTCGGTCCGCCAGTTGAGTATGTCCCGGAGGAGGATTATTCCCGAGAGCTAGAGGGGGTGTTCGCCGGGTATCCAGTCAAGGGGCATGTTCAAACTTTTAGAACAATGGAGGAAGCTATGACCTACTTTAAGATCGGCGAGGAGTCGGTAAAGCAGCTGGTGAAAAACGGCGCCATTTCCATAGTCGCCGGGGATAGCACGATAAAGCGATATGATGACCTCCTGGCCGATGTCAGGCATGACCATGAGCATCACTCAATCCGTTCTCTAGTGCAGGTTGACGATCCGGAAGTGAAAGAGGTCGCCCGGGTATTGGTGCAGGCAACCGACTTTATCAGTGCCGCCCAGGAGTTTGTTAATTCCTTTACCACTTACGGATTGGAAGTAGGCGATTTCTGGAGAACCCCAAGCGAAACCTTAGAGAAGAGCCAAGATGAAGTAGAGCCCGGTGTTGATTGTGATGATTCGGCTATTCTTCTTTGCAGTATCCTCAGGAACTATATTCCCCCGGACCAGGTATACTGTGCCTTTGGGCTTTGGACCATGGGGGGGAAGACAGATGGGCACATGTTCGTCGTAACCAAAGGAGAGGGCGGCGAGGACCGTATCCTTGAATCTACTGCGCCCCCAGGGAAAGCGACCAAGGGGAAGTATGTCATATATGGCATGTTCAACGACTGCTATGCTTTCAGTACAGATATTGGGCTTAAGGAGTTTGAGCTCAAAACAGTAGAGCTCGCTGAGGCTTTAAGGAGGTAAAAATGTCAACTAAATCGGGAGCCAGGCAGGTCAAGAAAGCACTGAGAAACACGGATGATATTCTGTATATTCTCACCGGCAGGCGCCTGAAGCACGTGGCCGGAAGGGTGGTCAATGCCTTCGGTGCGGATCTGACTAAAAAGGTAACAGATTTCTTCACCGGACCCGAGGAAGAGGAGCTGCCGCCTGACAGCCCCTACTATATACTGGGTGTCCATCCTGATGCCCTTGATATTGTGGTGAAGGGAGCCTACCGAGCACTAGCCAGAAAATATCACCCTGATGTCAACCCTGACAATGAGTCGGCAGAAGAAAGGTTTAAGCAAATCAATAACGCCTACGAGGCTATTATGAAAGAGAGAGCGGCTAAGGCTGAGGCTAAAAATACGACCCATTGACATACTGATTTTTTCAGCCTATGATGAAATGACACTGGGGACAAGAAAAGGAGAGAATAAATGGCATGCCAGCCAGGGTGGTATGAGTGCCCATATTGTAGAATATGCCTTCCAACCTGGGAGTTATTGCAGAACCACATAGCCGTTGAGCACCCACCAGAGCCAGAGCCTGAACCAGAGCCTGAACCAGAGCCAGAGCCAGAGCCTGAGCCAGAGCCGCCAGGGGGTTATGTTTCAATTTCAATAACTGCCCCCGATAGTGCTGAGGAAGGCGAAAGTGTCTCGGTATCGGTTGTAGTAAAGAATATTTCGGAGCGTATCTATACGTTCAAAACTGATATATATGCGGTTCCGGACCTTTATCCGGATTATCTCATTGGCGGCGGTCAGGCAACTATTTTCCCTGGGGACTGGAAGTTCTATAGTGCCCCTTTCACCATGCCTGATTGCAACACCACCGTTTTGGTCTGGGTGGAGCGTTGGGCATTTGACCACTGGGTTTATGTTGGCTCCGCCAGTAAAGTTGTCACTTTAGAGAAGGTGCCTGTACCTGAATATAAGGGCTCTATAGCCCGAAAGGAGTTGGAGTACGATGAGACAAGAGGGAAAATCCCCGTCTATTAGAGTGCCAGATACCATTGCTGAACTGCTGGCTGCGGGTGCCAGCGTGCCCTTAGGCACGCGCGGTCTGGTCCACGTCTGGGGGAAAAACGACATGGCTACCAGCCAAGTGTTGATCATCAGCTGGGTAGTCAAAGACCCCGATGGGGTAACCGTGGAAAGTTACGGCGATGATGCCGGTACTATCGGGGCTGAAAAGGACCACGAGTTTATTGGTGACCGCTTTGATATTAACAAGACTGGAGACTGGACGATAGCGATAGGCTTGTTTATGAACCGGGCTGCCCCGGTCCTGGTAGCCAGCTGGGAGGGGGTCCTGTGTAGAGTCACTGAGGAATACACGGGGAGCATCGTCAAGAAGGAGCTGGAGTATGATTCAGTTAGAGGTACTATCCCCGTCCTATAATAAGCTCTCGGCAGGCTCTAGTGTCCCTATTGGCCAGCGTGGTCTGGTCCATGTCTGGGGGAAAAACGACATGGCCACCAGCCAGGTGATGCTCATTAGCTGGGTAGTCAAAGACCCTGATGGCATAACAGTTGAAGAGTATGCCGATGATGCCGGTACTATCGGGGCTGAAAAGGACCACGAGTTTATTGGCGGGCGGTTTGACCTGGATAAGGTAGGGACATATACCATAGCTATCAAGCTATTTATGGACCGAGACGCCCAAGTCCTGGTAGCCAGTTACGAGGGTGCCTTATGCACTACCACTACCGAGGTCCCGCCGGAGTATGAAGAGATTCAACACACGGTGTATCCCTACGCCTATATCTACGACGGCGATGTTGAAGTCGTCGCCGCCACTTTCAAAACCGACCCATTTACGCCATCCGCCTGGATAGCCGAAAAGGTTGCTAAGAATTTAGCCGATGAGGTCAGGAAGGAAGGGGGGCGACTAATTGAGATGAGAGCTTATGCCGATACTAAACCCCTTTTCTGGACCAACATCAGGATAGACATCATCTCGACGCCATTAAGAGAAACTGCCGGTGGGGCACCACGCCAAACAGCGATTCCTCTGTGGGCAGCGATTCTCATTATAGCTCTAGCCATAATTGCCGTTATTATTGTGGCAACCTTGGCTTTTAATGTAATCATGGACCGCTTCGAGCACAAACCTATCTCTGAGAAAATTAAGAAGACCTGGTCGAAGCCAACTTTAATTGGCGCTGTCAGCGACTTTGAGATAGAGCTAGAACTCCCTCCCACGCCACCTGCAGAACTAGAGGGTATGTCAGAGCAGGAGCTGCGAGACTACTGTGACATGCTGGCTGAGGAGATAGCGCCGCCAGGGGTTTCCTGGCTGCCCTGGGCCATCGGTGCCGGTGCCCTTGTAATTGGAACCGCTACTGTTTTAGCTGTCAGGAAAAAGAAATAGGAAGGAGGGGCTTGACAAAGAAACTAAACTAGTTTATCGTTAAATTGTAACCTAATAGAGAGGACGAACACTAGGCTGAAAAGTCTATGGAGAGTTCGTCCTCTCTTCTTTTTAGCCGATGTGTTCGCCCACCGCATAAGTCGAGTGCGGTAATGCGAAAAAAGGAGGGAAGAACTATGATTCGCATTCAGGACTTCGGGGAAATCGGTTATGGCGGTATTGTTACCCTTACCGAGTGGTGGGATAACAAACGTATCGACCAGGGCAAAATAGGGAAAGGGGATGTGTTCAAGAAAGCATCCTTCTACACCTACCTTGGCGTCGGTCTCACCGCCACTCTCATGAGTGTCTTTGGCTGGTGGAGGCGCTACGAGCACTGGTCAGAGCACGTCTCTCATGGCTTCCTCTATGACCTGCCGAGATTCGCCTACAACCTGACCAAGGCACTGGGTGCCGGTAGCAAGCGCGGGTCAGACTCGTCTGCGGTCGAGCAGGCACAGAAGATACTCAATGAGAGATTGAAGGCGAGGGCATTGACCCAGGGAAGAACCGCTGAGAGGAGCTATCAGCGGGAGTTCGAGTCAGTAGCTCCACACGCCTTCTAATCTAATATTAAGGTTAGAGGTGAAAGAAGTCTGAAGGAGGTTTACACTGATGGCTTCACGAAATTATCTTATCTTATCCAATGACATGAGCCTTTCCGACAAGAAGAGATACCGGATGACTGCCCTAGCTGCAGGTCTAGAGAGATGTGGAACAGTAAATATCGGCAGTATAAACGCTGATATTCCCGGCCTGGAACCCATACCTTCAGCCAACAAGGAAGAAAGAGTGGCGCATATAGAAAGCTACATCGCCACCGGGAAATGGCCAAGGTCGATAGACCAGCGCGAGCTTGCTCCACTGACCGACTTCGTTGCAGCCGCCGGCCAGGACTCATGGCTGACGGTAGCCTTGACTGTCGGCGGTGTTGTCAGCGCCTTGAACGCGCTTGCAGCTTACACGTTCCCTGCAGGTAGGCTGATGGTCTGCTATGGAGTCTCCGTTGAGTCGCCCATTGTCCCAATGCCGGTTTCGCGGCTGATCTTCCGGAGAGCTAGTGCGGTGGGCAATATCCAGGCCCAGTTCGACATGGAGCCCATGGG
>JAUXAV010000262.1 GCA_030619735.1 Candidatus Aenigmatarchaeota archaeon
ACCGTTTGCACTGTCACGAACAATGAGGGAGCGAGCGCAATAGAAATGTACGATAATGCAGGGGTGCCGGTCATATTCGAGGACCCGAGCCGCTATGGAAAGGGCGTACAGGGCAGGGAGGATTTTTATCAGGTAATCTGCGGGAAGATAGAAAAATTCAAGCCGGACATCCTTGCTTTCTCTGGCTGGGGAGGCCCGAAATCCATTGTCTCAGGCCCGCTGTTCACAGAATATAAGAACAGGGCATTCAACGTGCATCCCGGATACCTGGGCCTGGTCTGGAATAACTCCTTGGAGGGAACGACGAGATATGATGGGGACGATATAGGAAATATGCCTCCGAAAGTTGCTATAGAATACATGGAGAATAGGAACCTGACCAGGAAATTGGTTGGCGAGGGTGCAGGCCTGATCTCTTTTACCATGCTTACGGGAGAGAATCATACAGCCTCAACCGTTTTCGCGCTCAAGAAGGGAAGGGACGACGGGCCCTGCATCATCAGGAGCCCTGACTTCCCATTTGACATGGACAGGGTCACAAAGATAATAAAGCAGAGAAGCCTCACAAAGAAGCTGCAGAAATATGCCGAGGAGCACCTGGAGGCACAGAAATGGAGGTGCGACTGCCCTGCCTTCGTGAAGGTCGTGAACATGGCAACTGATGGCAGGCTGGACGTGGACATAGACACAATGGAAGTCAGGATAGACGGTGGATTGCTTCCCTATGGGGGAAGGATATTGGAGTGATTAGTATGGCAAAAGCAAAATCAGTATACGGGGGAATGGGAGTGGATGTGCATAAGGATGGCATAGAGGTATTCAGGGAGTCGGTCAGCAATGTTTTCCCGGGCGCGTTTTGCGTTGCCTATCAGGACCCGGACCTTCCGGGATATGTCTGCATTGACCATGCTGACGGCGCGGGAAGCAAGCCGGTCCAGAACTACCTGAACTGGAGGGTCACAAAGGATTTGGACTGCTTCAGGGGGATGGCACAGGACACCCTTGCAATGAACCTTGATGATATCATGTGCGTTGGCGCTGTTCCAAAGAGCTTTGTTGACTATCTTGCCATAAATAAGAATACAGTGCCAAAAAAGGAGGTTCTTAAAATTTTGGCGGAAGAATTCCATGACATATTCGAGATGCTGAGGAGATACAATATAGACATAAAGTTTGCGGGCGGTGAGACAGCAGACGTTCCTGACCAGCTCAGGACCCTGGATGTATCCGGTGTGATAACAGCAAGGGCAAAACTGAACAAATTCATAACAAGCAAGAGGATAAGGCCCAAAAATACAATAGTGGGCCTGAGAAGTGGAGGCCCGGCTTCTGCTTATGAAAAAAAGAAAAACAGCGGAATAATGTGCAACGGTATTACGCTTGAAAGGCACTGCCTGATGGCACCGGCATTTGAAAATGAATACCCTGAGATAGGGGAGGGGTATTCAGGCAGATTCTCTCCCACCGAATATCTGGATGAGCTCGGGATG
>JAUXAV010000124.1 GCA_030619735.1 Candidatus Aenigmatarchaeota archaeon
AGACTACGAAGGGCTATGTCGATAAGGGCTAGGGAACTAGCTGTATCTCAGACTTGGGAGAAGACAAAAGAAGGGTTTAAGGAAATAATAAAAATGGGAAATGAGATGCCGAATGAACGAGCTTAAGATTTGCTGGCCCAACGAGAGTAAAGTTCTCTTCAAAGGGAAGGGAATTATACAGGCCTGGGGGGAGGAGATGGCTCGCAAGGGGTGGATTATAGAATGGGACCCGAAGAAGTGGGAGGGCTGTGATTTGGTCTTTTATGGCTCAGATAGCCAACTGCAGTACTGTCCTGAAGCCTTGGGGAACAAGCCCACTATTCTCTACTTCTGGGGGTGGATGCCAGCCAGGCTGCTGGATGGGAGCTTCCAACGGTTTGCCACAGAACAACTACCGTTAATGGTCCAGTGCACAAGGATTCTAGTTCCTAGCTTGGGGACTATGGATCAGGTAGCTAACTTTGGGCTCCCCAGTTACCTATGTCTTCCAGGAGTGGATAGTAGGCTCTTGGACCAGGGGGGTCCAGTTACTGTAGAGCCCTCTAGGATTATGTTCCTGTCGAGAATAGCTCCTCATAAGCGGCCAGAAGTCTTGATTCATGCCCTATCCTTAATTAAACCCTCTCCTAAACTCCTTATGATAGGTCCGGGTGAAACAGGCCCACTTAAGGAGCTAGCAGATAACCTTGGAGTTCCTATTGAGTTCTCTGAGATTGAGGACTCCATGAAGGGTACTGAGCTACGAAAAGGCACGGTCTTAGTTCACCCCTCTAGCTACGAGGGATTCGGACTTCCACCTCTTGAGGCACTATACTGCGGAACCCCCGTCATAGCCTTTGATATTCCACAGATGAGGTGGCTACTCCAGGAAGATGCTTGCTACTTTTCTACTGTGGAAGGCCTCGCCCGAACCATAGTCCAAGTGTTTCAGAACTATGATGAGGCTAGAGAGACAGCCGCCCATGGGGGTAAACGGATAAAGGACACTCTGACTCTAGAGCGTGCCTGCGATAGGCTCTGGCTCCACATTCACCACATCCACAAGGAGTTCTGGGGCGAAGTAGTGAGGAGAGACCCTTCTAGGTGGAAGGAGGCCTACGACGAGGAGCATAAGCGGAATTGGGCTTACTCTGTGGACAGGTTCGATCCTACCTGGGCAAGGCACTGGAGAGCACAAACGTTTATAGACCTGCTGAAGGAATGTGGAGCTGAGCGTATTCTTGATGTAGGATGTGGAGCAGTATACCCCACGATATTCGCACGGGCTGGATTTAAGGTAACTGCCGTGGACATTTCCTCTGAGGCTCTGAAACAAGTAGTGGAGATAGCTGAAAGGTGGAACGTCTCCCAGCTGGTATTTCCAGTCCAAGGTGATGCTATGCAGTTAGACCCAGATGAGTTCCTTGAAGGGGAATACGATGCTGTAGTTCAGGCAGAACTTTGGGAACACGTTCCAGACCCAGAAAAAGTAATATCTGAAGGGCTAAGAGTCCTAAAGCCAGGGGGATACTTGATAGCCACCACTCCCATTGGAACTCACCATTACGATCCTTTCCACATAAGAAACTTTGATGATGACACTATTCGAGAACTCCTAAAGCCCTGGGCGGATCTGGTGAAAAAATTAGATAAAGTAGGGGAGGGGAGTTTAGAGCCCTCATGTTACTTTATAGTTCTGGGAAAGGAGAAGTTATCATGAACATCCTACTTGTTACTCCCATTTACTCTGCCCACTATGATGCTGGCTGGTTCTGGCTTAGAGCTTTCCAGAAACTAGGCCATACGGTTACTATCTGGGATTACCGTCTAGACTCAAAACCTCCTCCAATTATACACTACCCTGATCTGGTTCTAGTCCTAAAGGGGGAAAGCATAGACCCTAGGAGGTTACCAAGTCCACGTTTCTGTTACTGGCCAGATGCCTTCGAAAGGGACCCTGGAGTGGAGGAAAGACTAAGGGGGTATGATAAAGTATTTACTTCCAATCGGCCCACCCCAGAATGGATGATATGGTTACCCACAGGTTGGGATCCAGTTATTCATAGGAACCTAGAACTAAAACGGGAGGTATCTTCAGTATATGTGGGTACGGCTAATAGTGAGTACAAGATTAAGATGATATCCGAGATAAGACCAAATCATATAAGGGGGAATGGCTGGGGAAGGGACATATCTGGGCCGGCCATATATCTCCATGAACTTGTTAGTTATCTCAACCAAATGAGAGTCCTTATAGATGTTCATCAATCCCCTAGGGCGGGCCTGAATCGGAAACTCTTTGAGATGATAGCCTGTGGGTTTACCCTTGTAGATAGAGTCCCAGGAGTGGAAGAAATACTTGGTCTTAGGCTAGCTGACCAAGTGTCCTTTAGGACTCCAGAGAGGGCTAGAGAGCTGATCCAGTACTTCTTGTATCATCCTTCTTCTGGAAGAGAGGACCTATGGAGGAGGGAAAGGGAACAAATAGCGAAGCATACTTATGAGTCAGCAGTAGAGGCTGTCCTTGACTTGGTGAAATAAAGGTGGTATAATTAGGCTATAGTAGAAGGGAAGGGTGCTATGGATAACTTGAGGTCCAGGCTCAAATTGGACTCCCTTAGGTTGAAAGCAGGGTTGTCTCCTTTATGGGGTAAGGGGAAAAAGAGTAACCCTGGGACCGCTTTGGTAACTATTGAGAAACCAGCAGTTATTGAAGAACCTGCTCCAGCAATTACTCCTAAGGATGTAGCTAATGCAATCCTAGATGTTAGGGACTTACTGAAGGAGCAGGAATCGGAGGGGGAAGTAAATACCTATAATCTCACTCTAACTACAGAGAGAAAAGATAAGGAATTTAGGCATCCAGTAACCAGGGAACTAAAGCCCTTGATAACGGCAACTATCTACAATGATGGTCCAGATACTGGTTACTTCCAGATTAACTATCCAGGGTCCAAGGTCATAACTCTAAAAAATGGAGAAAGTGTAAGTCCGGATTTTACTAAGTCCAAGAGGAAGTTTGAGAGGGTATTTTACTATACAGCCGCTGGGGGGAATGCCTCGGTTAGAGTGGTGGGGAAGTATTAGCAATAATGCCAGATACGAAGAAGCCCGAACAGAAAGAAATGCTGTCCAGAAAAGGTGACTGTAATCACTGTGGCAAATGCTGTCTCCGTGAAGGCGGTCTTATGGTTGAGAACCCGATGATTGACCTTGACGAGGACAGGTGCAAGTTCTATGTTGATGAGCTTAACAACCAGAAGTATGGGCATTGCCTTATCTGGGGAAGAGGCAGAAGGCCTATTACCACTGTCAGGGATAGATACGGTAATAAAATAACCGAAGCTCAGGAAGAGTGGTTCAAGGATAACTGCCCTGACTATCCTACTGTTGAAGAT
>JAUXAV010000345.1 GCA_030619735.1 Candidatus Aenigmatarchaeota archaeon
CTGGTTTAGCCAGATAAAAGGTATTGGTAAAGAGAATATTGGCAAGGTAGTAGCTCCGATTGACATTGAGAAGGCAGACACTATTAGTAGCTTATGGAAGTTTGCCGGCTTTTCTGTTGAGGATGGTGCCGCCCCAAAGCGGGTAAGGGGAGGTGGTAAGCTATCATTTAATAGCCAGTTAAGGAGCATGTGCTGGAGACTGGGTTCAAGCCTACTTCGGGCTAAAGGTAAATTCTATGATTATTACCTCAAGGAGAAGGACAAATATTACCAGAGGTATGAGAATAGCGGGGTTAAGATAGTTCCGGCAACCTCTCTGCCCAAAAAGGAGGGCAAGAGATACGAGCCACAGGATATGATAGCTGCGGGGCATATCCACAACCAAGCACTAAGAAAAACTATTAAGCTCTTCCTAGCCTGCCTCTGGCTGGTGTGGAGAGAGGCTGAAGGCTTGCCGTTAACTAACCCCTATGCTATAGATATACTAAAGCATCAGTCACTAATAGACCCGTGGGAGATGACTGATAGGCTAGCCAAACAACCTGAGAAATCCAGAAAAATGGAGCGAGCCATCCATGAGGAGTAACCCTTTGGTGACGAGCGAGCCAGCGAAAGAAAGAAACCCAAGGCATGTGAGCGAGCCATAGACTATGAAAAACCCAGGAGGAGAGAGTGAGCCATTCAAGAGGAGTAATCCATTGATTAGGAGCGAGCCACTTAATCAGAGTAACCCAAAAGGAGGGAGCGAGCCAGCCATCAAGAGAAACCCACGGTACGAGAGTGAGCCATCCATGAAGAGTAACCCATAGATGGAGAGCGAGCCGGCGGGCTCTGCCAGGGGAAACTGAGGCTAGGGGTTTATAACTTTCCCCCTGAATACTCCTCCTCCCGTGTGGGCGGCCTCAGCCGTAATCGGGCAAGTGGCATCCCGCCTGCTGATAAGCCTAGGCAAAATACTGTGGAATATACTGGAGCGAATAAAAGAGTCTCACCAGCCACTGTGGTTATGTCGAGAAGGTCAACAT
>JAUXAV010000122.1 GCA_030619735.1 Candidatus Aenigmatarchaeota archaeon
GCATGCGTATACTGTATGTAAGGGGCATTGTTGCCCTCAAAGCTCAGGGCCTGCCCAACAGAGAAGGAATAGGTCCTTTCCGGGGATGCCTTCAGCATGGCATACTTCAGGGCTCCTGCCCCCACGGCCCTGATAACCCCCTTCTTCTCCCTTTCAGCCATCCTTCCCTTCACAGCCTCCCCGGCAAACTTGAATGCCTTATCCAGAACCTCGTCCACTGAAACGAACTTCCCCGCCCTGGTGGACATCGTTCCCTCAGGCAGGAGCAGGAATTCATAGAAAACCAGGCTGTAGTTTTTGGTTTGTTTCGGGAAGAGCAGCTTAAGGGCTGAGACCAGCTGCCTGAAATAGAACTTCTGGTCAGTCCCTATTATATTGATATTGCAGGGTGCTTTGGAGAATTTATACTGATGGAAGGCCAAATCCCTGGCAGGATATATCGTGGTCTTATCCTCCCTGGTAAGGGTGAACTCCCTCTTTATTCCGAACCTCTTCAGGTCAACCCAGATTCTCCCCTTATCCTCCTTCCCCTCCTTCAGCTTCTTGACCCTTTCCAGAATCCTTTTCACTCTCCCATTGAAAAGGGATTTGCTCTCCCTGAGGAACTCATCAACCTTTATCCCCAGATTCCCGAGCGTCTCCTTGTGGCCCTTTATACAATCCTCTGTAAGGGAGTAGAAGACCTTCCTAAGCTTCCTGTCCCCTGATTCAAACTTCCTTATCAGATTATTGACCCCCTCCCCGAGCTTCTCGTCCTTCTCCATCCTCCTGTTACCCTTTAGATACAAATCCAGGATTGCCCAGTCCCCCTTCTTTTTAATTTTCTTCCCGCCCTTCATATGCTCCATGACGGCAATAGCAATCTGCCTTCCTGTATCATTCACCCAGGACATGGTAGAGACCTTATTCCCCTGGAATCCGATAATCCTTGCCAGGGAATCCCCTATCACAGAGTTCCTGAAATGGCCCAGGTGCAGGGGCCCGTCCGGGTTTGCAGAGGTGTGCTCCACCAGGATTCTCTTTCCCCCCTTTCCGGAGCCGTATTTCTTTCCATTCTTCAATATATCCTTCAGGACCAAATCCCCCAGCTTCCCCCAATCCGCATAGAAATTCAGGTAGGGCCCTGCACTCTCTACCCTCTCCACCACACCAGAGGGCCTTATCCTCCCTGCCAGCTCCTCCGCAATCAGGGCAGGGTTCTTCTTTAACCTACTGGCAAGCCCGAAGCAGGGCAAAGCCAAATCAGCCCCTATTCCCCCGGGGGGCTTCTCCAGCCTGCCCGGGATTTTCTCCCTCTTAAGAATCCGTTCCACTTCCCTCTTGAATAGTTCCATATTAACTATTGGTTAATTATCCTTAATATCTCTTCATGCGTCCTGTTGTTTGATACAACAAATGGTATGGTATTCACATCCCAGGGCTTCCCGGAGAAATCCGTTACCTTCCCGCCTGCCTCCTCCACTATCAGGAATCCTGCGGCATTATCCCAGGGCTTGTTCATCATATCAATATATACTTCCAGCTTGCCTGTTGCAAGATACGCATAATGGACAACAGCAGACCCCAGCATCCTTATATCAGATACCTCTGCCAGAAGCCCTTTCATAATACCTACTGCCTTTCTCCTGTCAGGCTCTCTCTTGCCTGTCCCAAAAGTGACCATTGCCTCCCTTATACCCCTTTTGGAAACCCTTATCCCTTTCCCGTTCAGGAAGCTTCCCCTCCCCTTTTCAGCAGTATACATCTGCCTGTAATAAGGCAGGTTAATAACCCCCAGGACTATTTTTCCCTTCCTCTCCAGGGCAATGGAGACTCCGAAAAGTGGCAGGTCATAGATAAAATTATGCGTCCCGTCCAGGGGGTCTATAATCCATCTGCAATCACACTTCCCCTTCTCCTCTGGAATTTCCTCGGACAGAATCCCGTAATCAGGGAATGCCTTCTTGAGAATGGACATTATCTTCCTGTTGCTCTCTATATCAACCTGGGTCACCAGGTCCCTGATACCACTACCCTTGTTCCTGATTTTCATCTTCCTGCCGAAATGCCCCATCAGGATTTTCCCCGCCTCCTCCGCGGCCTTTACTGCAATTTCTGTTTCTTTTTTCATAGTTATAATTCTCTGAGCCATCTTATATATGAAAAAAAGTTTCAGGCCTTGGTGACCCTTATCGCCTGCACAGGGCACCCCGCCTCTGCCTCCTTCTCGCAGGTCAGCTTCTCAACTTTGGGCTTCGGATAGGACTTCCCATCCTTCATCTCAAAGCTGCCAGGACAAACAGCTGCACAGGCCCCGCACCCTATGCATTTCTCCTTGTCCACATCTATTCTGAAAGCCATTTTCTCACCTCTTTATTATTCAATCACAGTCCCGATAAACCTCTTGCCCTCCAGGGCCTTCCTCATATTATTCAAATCCCTTCCGTCCAGCACCACTGTCTTTATCCTGTATTTCAGGAGCAGCTTGGCTGCAACCGGGTCCAAAATACCTGAGTGCCCCGGCCTGAAATCACAGGGCTTAACTATCTCCACCAGCTGTTTAGGGCTCAGGCTCTCCAGAAACTTCGCATAGCTGAACTTAAAGGGGTTCCTTGTATAGACCCCCTTCACATTGGTTGCAACCACTATCATGTCCGCGCCTATTTCCTTTGCGACCTGCACAGCCACAGCATCCGTGGTCTGCCTGGTCCTCAGCCCGCCCATTATCACGATTTTCCCCTTCTCCAGGCACTCGGCAGCTTTCTCCTCGCTGTCGGGGATGCAGTGGCACGCCTTCTCCCCTATCACTGCGGCCAGGACGCTTGCATTAACCCTGGCGGCTGCCATCCCAATCTTGTCCAGGGCATCCCTGTCCCCTGCCCCCACATCCTCGGCATGGGCTATCATATTCTTTGCCAGGCCCCCGCCCCCGACAACTATAACAACCTTATGGTCCCTTGCAAACCCCAGGACCAGCTTCCTGAAATCCTTAAGATAACCAGGCTTGGGAGCCCCCTCCGGACACAATACAGAGCCCCCGATATCTATAACCAATTTCATAACAACCCCCATATTTATTATATTCTTTCCTATTTTAATTGATACCCATGCTCTGGACAGAGAAATACATACCTAAAACCCCTGGGGAGATTATAGGCCAGAAGAAGCCCATAGGGGAGGCCCTGGCCTACCTGCAGGGATGGAAGCCGGGAAAGGCCCTGCTCTTTTACGGACCCCCTGGGACAGGCAAGAGCCTTTTGGTGGAAATCCTAACCCAGGAGAGGGGCTTCCAGCTTCTCAGAATGAACGCATCCGACAAGAGGACAGCAAGTGAAGTAGAAAGTGTAATGGGAGAGGCCTCGAAGCAGATGCCCCTGTTCCATAAGGGAAAAATCATTTTACTGGACGAGCTTGACGGGATTGCCGGAGGCGACCGGGGCGCTGTGGGCGCCATAGTGAAGCTGGTAAAGACCTC
>JAUXAV010000072.1 GCA_030619735.1 Candidatus Aenigmatarchaeota archaeon
TGGGGCTTCAGGATTTTAGATATATGGGTGTCCACCAGGGTGCCGGCAAGGGACCTGCATTCCGAGCCCCCGCACCTGAAGCTCGGGGTGAACTCGGAGCAGAACAGGACGTCTATTATCCTCCTGCAGTTCTCAGGGAAATTGGTATAGCCCGTGTCTGTTCTCAGTATGGAAATCAGGGCATTGCCTGTGTAGAGGTTCAAGTAATCCTCCTGGCTCCTGAAGCTCATAAAGGAGGAGAGGAACACCACCACTATTCCGAAGACCAGCAGTATCAGCACGATTGCTATCAGGGTGGTCTGGGCTGTTTTCATGTTGAAACACCAATCCTTAAGTCTAGAACGCCGAGCTCTGTTTCTCCGCTGACCCTCCTGTAGATATTGACAGGCACGTCATAGCCCAGGAGATTCCCCTGGCTGCAGAAATCCTGGCATATCACCCAGTGGTTGCAGCCGGGGTAATTGGATATGGTGCAGGGCTTTACCTCATCACCCACGAACAGGACACTGGTTATGTTTATGCAGAGCTTCTCCCCGAATATGGCCTCAATGTCATCGCATTTTGAAACCATAAGCTTTGAGTCGTCAAGCATGTTGTCCTTTTCCGTGAAAAAGTCCGAATGCATGAAGAGGTTTATAAGGGAGAGGGATTTTCCGTATGCCTGGTCAAGCCCCTCCCTCTGGGCTGCCCCGAACTCCCAGCCGAAAAGGAAGAAGACTATTGCCATCACTATCACCACCATGAACAGGGCCAGTATTATGTATTCCAGCATGCCAAACTGCCCGGTTTTGAATCGGGTCTTTCTGGATTTTTTCATTCGCATCCCTCTGCCTCCAGTTCCCTGTATTTATTTTTTGCCTGATTGTTCAGGTCCAAGAGTTTTTGGAAATCCCCTGGGTCTGGGTCAGAATCCGTTATGGTTTCAGCAAGCCTGCATATGGAGTCTTCACCAGAGCACAGGATATCCCCTAATTCCCCGTACGTGTCCACGCATTTTTTGTTCAGGCGCATTAGCTCTGTCCTCTCTGCCTCCTTTTTCGCGGCCATCTGAAGCTCTGAGAAAAGCAGGGAGTTCTTGTATTTGTACAGGGTGTCAGGGCCCCATAAACTGCCAGAGCCCAGGAGTATGGCGAGAATGTCCAGGGGGTCTGAATAGATGAAGCTGTTATTTTTGTAATATATATAGCCTGTTCCGTTCCCCAGGGGGCTTACCAGCACGCCGTTTGAGGGCTTCAGGCCCTGGGAGGAGATTATTATCAGGAGATAATTATCAGGGAACTCCCGGGTGCAGAGGCTGAAGTTCAAATCCCTGGGCTGCCTTATGGCGGAGATGAAATAGTCCCTCTCAACCCCCTCCAGCTCCCTTTCCCCAGTGCAGAAACCTATTGTTATCTGGGGGTCCTGGCTCTGGGGGAAAATCCCTGCCAAATCCTGCATCAGGCCCCAGTATTCCTGGGAATAGTTCAGGGGGTTGAATACTATCTTCATGGCAGGCAGGGCGCCTATCCAGTGGAATCTCCACCAGCCAAGGTCCAGGCTCTGCCTGTATATATAGAGATTCTTTCCTGGTTTCAGGAACAGGGGGACATCCATACTGACGTCCCCTGAAAGGGAAGAAACCTGAGGGGGGTTGTCATACCTGAGGTCACTGAATTTCTCAAATCCTGTAAACCCTGTGGGGATGTCATAGACATAGACATTGCGCACGGTGTCCCTGAAGTTATGCATTATGAGCATTTCCTGCTGGCCTGTCTGGAACCAGGCATAAATCCCTGAGAAATTCAGGATTATATAAAAGAAAAACCCGGCAATAATCAGGCCCATTATTATCTTGAAGACTTGGAATACTGATATCATATAACATCACTGCCTCTGGAAGCTATGCTGGTGAAGGGGCTATCTCCACATGCCTCCCCCTGCTTATGAGCATGAGGTCCATTGGGGATTTTGTGCAGAAGCTCTCCGTAACCATTGCCTTTTCTATTGCATAGCCGTTTTCATTGCCGTCCTTGAAAAAATAATAAACAGTGTAGTTCATCATCCTTGCCTGGTATTCTATCACATTGTTGCCCTCCCAGCCCTTCTCAGGGTTTGCCCCTGGGTCAAGGTAGTTGAAGAAGCACACCCTGTCCGTCCCCGGGGTCAGGCTGAATTCAAAGGGTTTTGAGCCCTCTATGGGGAGCCAGTAGACCTCACTGGCAACAACGTTCCTGAGTGTGTCTATCTGTGCCTTAATCTGGGCCTCCTCTCCTAAGCCCAGGAGGTCTGTTATCATCTTCATTCCCCCTGTCAGTAAAAAGACTATAACGATTACGGTGAATATTATTGCGAAAATCATCCCCACATTCATAGTATTTAATTGGTTTTCTTAGAATAAAAGGGTTCCCGCGGTTCAGGCGCTTATTGATATCTGGAATGAGCTGAATTTGGGCGCCTTGTTGGGGTCAACCTGGTCAAGGCCGAGGCCGGGCTTGCAGGTGGCAGGGGATATCAGGGGGTTCATGTAGTATCCGTAGACTGTGAAGCCGTATCTGCCCCCCTTTGAATCCTGTGATGTCTCGAATGAAACCGTGCTCGTGACCACCTTCTGGGAATCAGCAGGAAGGGTATCAGGGGTTATAAGGAACCATCTCTCCGCGTCCTGCTTTATCTGGGCGAATCCCGGACAGGTGGGGCTCAGGCAGTCCGGGCTGCCGAAATATCCAGAGGAAACCGCGGCATCCACGCTGACGAGCTCTATGTCAATCATATAGCATCTTGCATTAAACTCCTTGTTTTTCAGTATGATTTCAAGGTCTTCGCCTCCTCCTGGCGGAACCTTTGTGACAGAGGGAAGGGTTACTCCTATGTCCCTGTCCCCTGATGTTATATCGTTCATGAGCTGGGTTTTGGCCTTTGCTATCACCTGGGTGGTAAGGCTCTCTATGGATTCGAACATGCCCTGTATCCACATCACGCCGAGGCTTAGAATAAGGACTGCAAGAACAACGACTACAACAAAGCTTATGCTCAGATTTATGGCTCCCTTATCCCCCATACAATATAATTGTTTGGGGTTGCTTAAAAATCCCTATGGTTTTCTTCGGATCGTGCCTCGCTGGCGCGAGACATCTCGTCATCTCTTGCTCCGGTTCGAGATGCCGAAGGTCTGGAGGCCTGCCTGATTTCCCCCCTTCCCGGATTTCATGCCGTACAGGACCCCCTGCATCCTTCTTTCCTTATGGTACGCAGACCATCTGTATGCCTCATCTCTCGTGCCCTTTGTGACCAGGACAATAATCCTGCCTGCTATCTGCCTGCCCACCCTCCCCCTTCTCTGGATGCTCCGGATTTCAGAGGGGACGGGCTCATAGAATATTGCCAGGTCCATGGAGGGTATATCTAAGCCCTCTTCTCCGATAGAGGTGCATGTGAGAATGTTGTAGTCTCCTGCCCTGAAGTCCCTGATAATCCGGACCTGCTCCTTCTGGGTTATGCCCTCCCTCTGGCCCACAAAGACAACGGGTTCTGCTCCCTCAAGATTGGAGAGAACATTCACTATCTCCTTTACGCTCTCCCTGTAGTTTGCGAATATTATTATCTTGGAATCAGGCTTCTCCCTCAATTGGGCGCTTACTATAGTGCAGAGCCTGCTCATCTTTGGGTGGCGGCTGCCTGCCTCCAATAAATTATGGGTAAGGAACATGGCATTGGAAACAGATTTGTCATTCAGGAGGCGCTTTGCTGTATTTGTGGTCTCGCCCCTGAGCTTGTTCCAGTATTTCTCCAGGATTCCTATTCCCTGGGTTTCCAGAAGGCCCAGGGCGTGCTCCAGCTTTATGGCCTGGACCGTGTAGCTCATTCCCAGGAAGGCCTTCTTGTAGCCCTGGTTTATGGATTTTACAAGATGGGCCTGGAGGGCAAGGAGGTCTTTCTTGCTGACCCTTCTGGTATAGAGGAATCTCCATTTCTTCAGGGCCTCAATCCTATTGCCGTATGCCTTCTTTAACAGGATTCGGACCTTTTCAAAGCTCTCTGGCAATTCCACCTCAACCCATTCTATTTTCTTTTCCTTTATATAGGGTATAACGTCCCTGTCCTGCTCTGTCCTGATTTCCACCTCCTCTGTACCCATATTCTTGCATATCTCCTCTATCTTCTCCCTGGTCCCCCCAGGGGAGGCGGTCAGGGCAAGAATCCTGGGGTTGTCCGCTTCTTCCCTGTATCTTTTGCTTACATAGGGGTAAGCATAGCGGCCTATGGAATGGTGGGCCTCGTCTATTACCAGGAGCGAGAAGTCCTTAAGGTATAATCTCCCTTTCTGGAGATCCTTTTCAATTGTCTGGGGGGTTGCAAATATCAGTTTCTTTTCCTGGTAAATTGCCTGCCTTTTTTCAGGCTTTACCATCCCTGTGACCATTCCGAAATCCTCTTCAGGCAGGGTCATGAAGTCCCTGAAGCTCTTGAAGTGCTGGTTCACCAGGGGCTTTGTGGGGGCCATGACCAGGATTCTGCTCCCTGGGAATTTCTCCAGCCTCTGGGCTGCCAGGACTATTGCCAGGGGTGTCTTGCCCATGGCCGTGGGCAGGCATACCAGGGTGTCCTTCTTCACTATGGTGCCCAGTATCTGCTCCTGGTAGAGCCTGGACTCCATCCTGTCCTTCTTTATTAGGGGGTGGGTAACATATTTCATAGATATCGTGGAAGCTGCCCGAGCAATGCGCAGGGCAGCTCCTTTTGGCTGAAGCCTTTTCTTGAAAAAGGCTTCTATGATATAAATAATTAATAAGAATATAATAGTATGGCGAAAAAGGTCCTGGGCGTTGTGGAGAATGTAACGGTTATAGGAGAAAAGGAGGAGGAAGAGGTAAGGGCGATAATTGATACAGGGGCCAAGCTCAATTCCCTGGATATAGGGCTTGCCAGAAGGATATGGGTGGGCGAGCCCATAAGGACCATGAAGGTCAAGAACCCCTCCCTGAAGGGTTATGTGAGAAGGCCTGTCGTTAAAATCAGGATTAGGCTGAAGGGCAGGGTCTTTGATACAGAGGCCAATCTCCAGGACAGGAAGCATATGAAATTCCCTGTCATAATAGGAAGGAACCTGCTTGCAGGAAACTATTTAGTGGACCCTGAGATTGGAAAGGAAGCAGTAGCAAGGGGGCAGTAGAATGGAAATAGCCATCCTGGGGACGAGCATAAAGAATGCGGGATATTCCACGAAAAGGATTCTTGATGAGGCCAGAAAAGAGTTCAAGAAGGCAGAACTCATTCCGGTTATAGGGGTGAAGCTCAGGGTCAATGGGGAGCTTGACGCCCTTTATGGTAAGAGAAGCCTGAAGGAGTATGACTACATCCTGCCCAGGATAGACTCCAAGAGGGCTGAGGTTGGCTACCCGGTTGTGAGGTTCCTGGATGACATGGAGGTCAGGAAGCCCTATCCTGCAGAGACCATACTGGTAGCCCATAACAAGTTCCTTACCCTGGAGCAGCTGAAGAAGAACAACCTGCCTGTTCCCAGGACCTTTTTCACAGGTTCCAAGGTTTCTGCAAATGAAATCCTGAAGAAGGAGAAGCTTCCCCTGATAATAAAGCTGCTGACTGGTTTCGGGGGGAAGGGCGTGATGATAATAGAGAGTATGGAGGCTGCCAAGAGTGTTATAGAGACCATGAAGACCCTGAAGCAGGAAATCCTGATAGAGGAGTTTGTGGAGAACCCCGGGGAGGACATAAGGGGCATGGTGGCAGGGGATGAGATTATCGCCAGCTTTAAGAGGATTGCCGCCGAGGGTGAGAAGAAGGCCAATATATATTCAGGGGGGAGGGCAGAGCCCTTCAAGCTGACCTCGGAGATGGAGGATATTGTTCTCAGGTCTGCAAAGGCAATAAATACAAGGCTCTGCGCAGTGGACATGCTGAACGGAAAGGAGGGGCTGAAGGTCACAGAGGTCAATATAAACCCCGGGCTTGAGGGGATAGAAAAGGCCACCGGAATCAATGTGGCGCAGAGGATTGTTAGTTTTGTAAAG
>JAUXAV010000175.1 GCA_030619735.1 Candidatus Aenigmatarchaeota archaeon
GGAAACATAAAAAAAGTAATACGATACCTTGACAATAACACGAAAAAAGTAATACGATTTTACCATGAAAGACTATATTGATGTTCCCATCTCAGTAAAGATAAGCCGGGCTCAGAAAGAGAAGTTATCTCAGCTGTCCCAAGAGCTCAACCGTTCCGAGTCTGAACTTGTCCGCGAGGCTATTATGGCACTTTTGGGGGTATATTATGGCACAGGAACCGAGGATGCACTGGCTGAAGCTGTGGACAAGGGGGTGGCTAGAGGGAAGCATTAGGTTTGACTTAACACCAGCTCAGCGCTCGGTTTTTATTGACCTTTGTGCTTTGGCCAGAGAGTCAAGGAATCCCCCTTGGGTTCAGGCTAACGAGACGACAGCATATCCTCATCCCTGGTTAGCTAGCAAATTAAACATCCCCCTGAACCTGCTGGAAGAAACACTAGGGGCATGCAAAAAGCAGGAAAGAATCTCAGAAAATAACACTGGTATCAAGGTTCTGAAGTTTGAGTTTTACCAGGAGAAGAAGGCCAAACAGGGCAAGAAAGGAAAAGAGGATCCGGATAAATTCATTAAGGGTGATTACGGGGGCATGGTGAAAAGATGAATACCAACAATGTCGCCTGGAAGTGTAGGGAGTGTGGCGAAGTGACCTATCATCCCAGCGCTGACAGGAATGCCAAAATCGAAATAAGGGAGACGACTCTATGCCTGAAATGCTTAAGGGAAAGATGAGAATTGAGGTTCCGTTCTTACCACCAGTTGAGTACTCCCCCAATAGCCGCGTCTGTTGGCTTGTGAAGTATAAGGCCGGGAAGGTGTATCACGATGCTGTGTACTATTGCTGTGTGGATGCTAGGAATAGAGCGTATCGTGAGGGGCTATCTTTTCCCTTTGTCAAAGCCAAACTTAACCTGACCGTTGTTTTTGCTGAAATGCGACTGAGAGATCAAGATAACCTGCTCGCCCGCTTCAAGCCGGGGCTCGATGCTGTAGTCGATGCTGGTTTGATTTTGGACGACGATGTGGAGCACTTAGAGATCGGGAGGGTGGAAGCAGTTGTGGACCTTAAACCAGCCCCACTCACCATAATTGAGCTGGAGGAAAGTAAATGAGCAGGATGTTCAAGTCTATAGACAAGACCTGGAATGTCTTTGTGGGCTGTGAATTCGAGTGCTCCTACTGTAATGCCAGGAAAGCAGCTTTAACACGCCTGAAGGAGAGCCCACGCTATAAGGACGGCTTTAATCCCCATCTAGTTGAGTCGGAGTTCAAACAAACCTTCAAGGCCGGCCAGTTTATCTTCGTAGCTTATATGAGTGATATATCCTTCGCCTCATCGGAAGCTCGCCTAGCTATCCTACAGAGGATACAGCAGTTCCCTCAAACCCGTTTCCTCCTCCAAAGCAAAAACCCGCTTGTGTTTGAAGGAGCTGACTACCCAAAATGGGATAACATCTACTTTGGCACGACTATTGAGACTAACCGGGATTACAAGCTGACTAAAGCTCCGCCGCCCTACGACCGGTACCGCTCGATGACTTGGCAGCAGCACCCTCACAAGTTCATCAGCATTGAGCCAATCATGGACTTTGACCTTGAAGTTCTGCTCCGATGGATGAGGTCAATAAGACCGGAAATAATAGAAGTCGGAGCCGATAACTACCACAACCACCTACCAGAGCCATCAGGCTTGAAGCTACGCATTTTACTTGATCACCTCAAGCATATCTGCCCAAAGGTCATTGAGAAGGACGGCTTGAGCCGGCTAAAGGAAAGGGGGTGAAATGAACAATAATCTAGGCGTAATACTCAGAGCGCGGAGGAGAGAAAAAGGGTTGACTCTAGTGGACCTCAGCAAATTGTCAGGGCTGCACACAGCCCACATCGGTCGTATCGAGAGGGGGGAGCGCTTTCCCACGGGGCGCACGCTGAAGAAGTTGGCTGAGCCTTTGGGGTTTAGCGAGCTTGAGCTGTGTAAACTGGCTGGCTTTATACCTCGTGATGCGGCTGATGATAGGCTAGATAGGTTTAAGAAGAGTGTTAAGAAAGAGATAATTGAGACATTGGTCAATCTCGGTGAAAGGATTGACAGACTTTAACAAGGAGGTAGCAAGATGAGCCCAATACTCGACTACACGACTAAGGTCCCAGTTTCCAGAACAATTAGCCAGATACAAGCTAAGCTCGTAGAGCATGGAGCTCGGGCAGTAATGATGGAGTATGGCGATGACGGCAGGATAAAAGCCCTAGCCTTTAATGTGAAGATGCCCAACGGGGAGCTGCCTATTCGGCTGCCGATTAACGCTGGGGCCACCTTGAAAGTGCTACAGAGGCAGGCAGCCGACCGGGAGATACCAGCTGGGTATGCCAAGGATGATCATGCTTACCGAGTAGCCTGGCGAAATATCTTCCATTGGGTATCAGCCCAGATGGCACTCCTCGAGACAGA
>JAUXAV010000206.1 GCA_030619735.1 Candidatus Aenigmatarchaeota archaeon
TCTAACCTGCTCTTCGTACACCACAGTCATCCTCAGCTGCTGGCAAAGCACAGCAATGTAGCGGAGTTGCCCGGTTGTGGGTTTTCGTTCGTAGTCAGTGCCGGTAAGGCCAGCTGCGTGAGGAAGGTCGTTTATGAAGAATTTCGCTAGCAGGATAACTAACATACCATCAAAGAGCGGCTGTATCATACAAGTACCTCCATTGGTATGGCCATCGGGCCGAGTGAGAATTCATGCAATCGGAAGTAATGCTCTATGTTCTCTACTGGGGTGCCCAATGCAGCCACCATAGGTATTATCTTCAAAAACTCCTTTCTTGTTTCTGGAGAAACCTCCTCCACTAATGTTGCAAACTGAACGTCGGCAGTTTCCTCAACACCATAAGGGACAGTTCTAACCAGATATGTTTCAGTTCCAGCTACTCCTATAATTCTATGCATAGGACTTATCAAGACATGTAAAATGTCTACCTGAGACAGTTTAGCAGGTCTATGAATAAACTCATAGCGAACTCTAGGTCGTGTTTCTACAAGTCTCCTTTCCGCCGGATGTGTATGAAAGATTCCAATACCCGTTTCAAAGGCTCGGAGCCTCTCTGGTGCTCCCCACTTCGTCCTTCCTGGGTAAATCTTGTTATCCTCCAGCACTAGTTCTAGCTGGTACTCTACCTTCTTCCCTTTGGTGCGCCTAATCAGGTCAAGCATGGCCTGCTGGGCCTCCTTCGTGACGTAAACGGTCTGGAGTTGCTTTGGTGCAAACAGCTCCTCGTTAGGGTTGCCGAGTAATCCTGTTGCGTGAGGCAGCTCATTAAGAGCCCAATTCGCTAGCAGGATAACTAACATACCATCAAAGAGTGGCTGTATCATGGTAGTATGTCCTCCCATGCTCTCCCTCTTTCGAGGCTTGGCACAATTCTTCCAGTGAGCTGTATGTTTTCTCTTGGTATTGGTTTCAGTGATATGTGGGCACCATATGACCCATCGGTCAGGATAAATCCTGTGTCGGGAATGAGGTACAGGTCCTTTAATGTGTACACTTCTAGTAGTGCAAAATCCTCCTGAGCTTCAACAAGGACTTCTTCTTCCTCTGGTGTTGCTGCTAGCTCAAGAGGGAGGTACCAGCTAGCCTCAACAAAGTACACGGTCGCCTCTTTGGTTGTTCCAAGATAGACCCCACTTCTCGGATCGCCAGGCATCCATCTGGTTAAAGGCTGGAGTGTCAGCCCCTCCTTGCTCACATGCTGTTCCCAGGTGGACCAAGGAGTTGCGTGGTAGAACTTGGTGAGACGTTCAGTTAGCGGGCTAACACCATAGTCAATGAGACCTGCAGCGTGTGGCAAGTCGTTAATCACGAATCTTGCTAGCAGGATTGCCAACATTCCATTAAATGCCGTCTGTATCACCACTTACTCCTTCCGCACATACCCATACCCGGGCTTATACTCCCATTCTCCGGCATGTTCTTTGTACCACTTCCTGCCTTCCATAACAGTCCAGCCCACGGGCAGCATGAGAACCTTTCTCTCCTTAACTGGTGCTCCACACCTATCGCAGGTAATACCTACGTATCTTATCCTACGATATTTGCCACACTCACACATGACTTCTTCAGTGAGCTCCGGCTCCCTAAGAGCCTCTCCACCAAGCAATGCTCTTAATAGTTTCTCTTCCGGAGAAACACCTACCTTGAGAATGATGACGTCATTAACTTTAGGGAACCCTGGGTTGCTGGTTAGGCCAGCAGCATGTGGCAAATCGTTAATCACGAACTTTGCTAGCAAGATAGCGAGCATGCCGTTAAATAGAGGTTGTACCATTAAGTTCTCCCTGTAAATCCGAGAGTTATATCCACGAAGTTACCAAGCCATAAGTCCTTTATCAGCCTGTCCGGCGCATTCTTAAACGTGAAGTAGATCTGCCCAGCTTCATCCTCTATATCGAACCCGTCGGCCTCTATACTCAGGAACACTGGTTCTTTCTTGACAACCTTACCAGCCTTACCTCCACGCCTGACTGGGGTGTGCACTAGGTCTA
>JAUXAV010000163.1 GCA_030619735.1 Candidatus Aenigmatarchaeota archaeon
CAGAGGCCTCATGAAGGCAAAGATGAGATACGGCAGGGGGATGCTCTACTGCTTATTCAGGCACAAGAGACCATACATAGCATCCATACAGTCAGCCGTATGCTTCTACCCTGCCCTTATAATGATAATGGCATTCCTGGCCTTGCTTGTATTCCA
Source organism: Candidatus Aenigmatarchaeota archaeon (assembly GCA_030619735.1). Lineage (GTDB taxonomy): Archaea > Aenigmatarchaeota > Aenigmatarchaeia > QMZP01 > JAUXAV01 > JAUXAV01. The sequence goes on from JAUXAV010000163.1 coordinate 157, forward strand.
AGACCCCCTTTCCTTTGCCGCAATCCTGATATTCCTTGCGCCGCTCTCCATAACCATGGGGACAACCTCCATCCTGTTCATAGTCGGTATAGTCTCCCTTGTGGGGATATTCCTTGGCATAGGGGTTGCAGTGTCAGCCACGGTAAAGAAGATGGCACTGTTCAATACGGCAATCCCCCTTTTCCTGATATTCGTACCCATAGTAACCTTTGCCTATTTCCGGGGAGCCCTGACAGGCCTGATTGACAGGACCCGGGGAAGGGAGGAGATGGACTTCAGGAACTGGTAATAGGATTTATTTTTAATGCTGGCTTTCCAAATAGATACTATGTACAAACTTACGGTAGAGGGCAGGGGCTATCTGGAAAAGGGGCTCCCGGAACTGAACCTGGCGAAAATCCTGGACAACCCCCTCATGATTCAGGACGCCAGGGAGAGGGTTGAAAACTTCAATATAGCCTTCCAGTGGGCCAAGAAAAGGGGCTGGGTCAGGATAGATAAGGGAATGCTCATTCTTGTCAGGAAACCCGGGAAGCTGCCAGAGGAGGATGCCCTCAGGAAGATATCCCAGAACAGGAATATAGACAATAAGATGCTCTCCCTGCTCCTCAGCAGGAAGCTGATAGAAAAGGAAAGGGAGACCATTAAAAAGGCAAGGAAGCTCATAGGGAAGGAGATTGCAAGCCTGACCCCGAGCCTCCTGAAAACAGGCCTCTGGAGGAAGGTCAAGCTAAGGCCCTACAATGTGATGGCCAGGGGCAAGAGGCTCTACCCGGGCAAGCGGCAGCCCTATAACTCCTTCCTCAAGAACGTCAGGCAGAAACTGGTTGAGCTGGGCTTCCAGGAGATGACCGGACCCATAATAGAAACCGAGTTCTGGAACTTTGATGCGCTCTACCAAGCGCAAAATCATCCCTCCAGGGACTGGGCCCAGACCTATTCCCTGAAATACCCCAGGGAGGGAAGGCTCCCCGATGCCAGGATAGTTTCCCGGGTCAAGGCAGCACACGAAAACGGCTGGAAGACCGGAAGCAGGGGCTGGGGAGGTAAATGGGACCCCAGGAAGGCCTCCCGGCTCATGCCCAGGGCCCATGACACCGCAATATCCCCCAGGTACCTTTCAGGTCATTCAGGCAAGATAGAGATACCCGGCAAGTACTTCAGCATTGTGAGATGCTTCAGGCCTGACGTAATAGATGCAAGGCACGGGGTGGAATTCAACCAGCTGGGCGGCCTTGTAATCGATAAGGACATGACAATCAAAAACCTGTTCGGTGTGCTCAAGCAATCCGTTCAGGAAATCACAGGCTTCAGCAAGGTTCGGTTCAGGCCGGACTACTTCCCGTTCACCGAGCCCTCGGTTGAGGTGTCAGCAAAGCACCCTGAAATGGGCTGGTTTGAGCTTGCAGGCGGCGGAATATTCAGGTCAGAACTAACAGAACCCCTCGGCATAAAGGAACCTGTTCTGGCATGGGGATTCGGCATTGACAGGCTTGCCATGATGAGGCTCAACATCAAGGACATCAGGGAGCTCTTCAGCCAAAATCTGAAGTGGCTCAGGAACAGCAGGATAGTATTCAGGTGATTAGATGCCAAGCATAGAAGTTTCATACAGGGACCTCTGCGGTCTGATAGGGAAAGTAATACCCCTAAAGGTTCTGGAAGAGGAGGGAATACTCTATGCCAAGGGCGAGTTGGAATCCCAGGAAGGGGATTTGCTGAAGCTGGACATTAAGGACACCAACAGGCCCGACCTCTGGAGCGCTGAGGGAATCGCCAGGGAACTAAGGGGCAGGTATGTCCCAGAGGGCAGGGGCCTGCCGGAATATTCAGTGGAAAAGCCGAAAATAAAGGTGACAGTGGACCCCAGGCTGAAGAACATAAGGCCCCTTACGGTCTGTGCAGTGGTCCGGAACCTGGAGATAGAGCCTGATGTCCTGTCCCAGATGATTCAGCTCCAGGAAAAAGTCTCAATAACCTTCGGCAGGAACAGGAAGGAGGTGGCTATAGGAGCCTATGACCTGCACAAGATAACCCCTCCCATAAAATTCACATCAGTAAAGCCCGAGGGGATAAAGTTCATACCCCTGGAGTTCAGGAAGCCCCTCACACCAAAACAGATACTCCAGCAGCACCCCAAGGGAAAGGAATACGGCCATCTGCTTGCAGGCCTTAAGGAATACCCCATATTCATTGACTCTGCCGGAGAGGTCTTGTCCATACCTCCCATAATAAACTCCGAACACACAGGCAAGGTCACAGAAAGGACCAGGGACTTGTTCATAGAATGCTCTGGGTTTGACCTGCGCTTCCTTATCCCTGCCTTGAATGTCCTGGTCACAGCCCTTGCCGACAGGGGAGGAAGGATAGAGGCAGTGGAAATCTCCCTTCCCAACAGGAAAATCATCACCCCGGACCTCTCACCCAAGAAGGCATCCCTGGAACTGGATTATGTCAGGAAGCTCTCGGGCCTTAAGCTCAGTTCCAAGCAGATACTGGACCTC
>JAUXAV010000102.1 GCA_030619735.1 Candidatus Aenigmatarchaeota archaeon
GTGGTTATCCTCCCTGATATCTTGCCCAATAGCATATTATAAGATTATTTTTAACAATTAAAAGCTTGCGTCCCCTGCATAGCCCAAACATAAATAATCCCAATCTCAACTATAACCATGGGGCCCAAGAAAGCAATCTCACCAATAATATCAATAATCCTCCTCCTCCTGATAACCATAGCCATTGCCGGAGCTGGATACTCCTACCTCTCTACCTACTGGGAGTCAACAACCGGCCAGAACCTCGCATTGGTGAGCACCTACCACATAGGCAATGAGGCCAACCTGATTATCAGGAACACAGGGACCAGGAACATAACCCTGAGCGAGGTAAATATACTGGACTCCTCGGGCCAGGAGGTAAGCGGAGACTGGGCCACACCAGGGGGCCAGCCAATAACCCAGCTCGAGCCCGGGAAGCTCGCCAAATTCAACACAACCTGCTATGGCTTTTGCTCATACATGATTTCAGTGGCAGGCGGGATAAGCGTTCCCGTAACTGTGGATACCGGGCCGGGAGGGCCTCCAGCAACTGTCTGCGGCGACGGAGCCATAAACGGAACCGAGGTCTGTGAATGCGGCATTGATGGCATTTGCGGCAATTCGGATGATGATACCGGGACAGATACCTGCATAACCCTGGGTTATGTTTCCGGGGATTTGACCTGCTCACCAGACTGCCTGAGCTTTGACACAAGCAGTTGTGTTGGAGCTCTCCCATGCGGCAATGGCATCTGTGAGCCAGGGGAAAACTGCCCCCAGGACAATGTTTCCTGCCCTGACAACCCCTGTTATGAACCCACCTGTGTCAGCGGCTGCGGGCAAACACTCGTAGCTTTAAACGGAAATGATGAATCCTGTCTCTCGCCTGATTTCTGTGATGGCTTTGGAAACTGTGTCGAAGAAGGAGTAGGAATTACAAACTGTACAAATATTATCTCGTCAGGAACATATTATCTGCAGAATGATGTTAATTCGTCAGGAACATGCTTTACAATCGGAGCTAATAATGTTACTTTGGATTGTAATGGATATACAATTAATTATTCGCAGAGTGCAACTGGGTATGGTGTGACTAGTAATAGTTATAATAATATTACTATAAAAAGTTGTAATATTGTGCATGGCGGGTCTTCAACAGTAAATAATCATGGAATTTGGATTAGGACTGTTAATGATAGTTTGATTGATAATGTTATTATCACAACTGGGGGAACAGACAATAATTATGGTGTCTATCTTTATGTGTCAAATTTTAACATAATCAATAATACTCGTATATCTACTACTGGTTCAGCTCATAATAATTTTGGTATCTATATGTATACTTCCTCATTTAACAACATTACCAATACTAATATTACTACAAATGGAACAAGCACTAATCATGGCTTGTGGATGAGGGAATATTCAAATTCTAACATATTCAATAATATTCGTATATCTACTAATGGTTCAGTAAATAGTAATCATGGTCTGTACATTCAGGACAGCTTATCTAATAGTGTTGTTAATTCTAATGTTTCTACAGATGGAGCAGGAACTAATAATATTGGTATTTATTTGAGAGATAGTAATGATAGTAGCATCTCTTCTAATTTTGTTGAAGCCGATGCTTCTGGCAGTGAGAATCCTGGTTTCTACTTTAGTGGTGTTTGTTTTAATAACACTATTCTAAATAATACTATCACTACAAATGGTACTGGTAAGGATTATGGTTTTAATTTTTATGGACCTTCTACATTTAACATTATTACAAATAATACTATTTCCACATCAGGAAGCACTACAAGTCATGCCTTTTATTTTGAGGAAAGTTCAGGTTATCCAGAAAATAATAATCTAACTAATAACATTTTATTAAGCATTGCAGGTGATGACCTCAACTTCAAAGATGCAGGCATCAACTACACTTACTTAATAGACCAACCAATTTCTGATTACACATTCACAGGAGCAGGCGGAATTATTTATGTTAAGGATACAACTTATGGTGAAATTAGGTTTTTAGAGGCTATTAATGGGACAGGAACTAGCTTAAGTAATGATATTCAAATTAACTCTAATTCAATATTTGTCAATAACACAAATAACATAGGATTAAACAAATCAGCAGATATTTCTATTTATGGTTTAGGTTTTGCAGATGCTATACCTCAAGTTGATTTAGAAGATGATGGGACATTCATAAATTGTACCGCTTCTACAGATCCTGCTTGCTCCAAATTAAGTTATAGTGGTGGTACTTTAGTATTTAACACTACTCACTTTACTACATTTAGGGCTGCTGAAGCCCCAACTTAGTGTTACCAGGAAACAGCAAATGAATCAACAGCTTGTGGTGGTTTGAGTACTAGAAGTTATGCTTGTTCAGGAGATTGGAATTCAAGTTACCCTTGTTCTAATGCTTATGATGGAGATTGGGATAGTTATGGAAATGTCGTAGGTATTGAATTTGTTCCAGCTTCAATATTTGTAAATTATTCAAAACCAGCAGGGGCAACAAATGATAGTAAGTTTATAATTAAAACACTATCTCCCTTCGATAATTATACACTCCCACAATCTTGCTGGGACCAAGAAACTCTTCAGTTTTTGATTACACTTATTAATCCTGGAGGGCCTACTATGTTATCTTTTGATTGTTGGAATGGCAGTGTGTGGCGTTATATTTATGGTGGGAGCGGACTTGCGCCTATGTACGAAGAAGCAATGTGGTGGAGAGGTTGAAGAATAAGATAACAATAAACCTCTAAATTCCCAGTAAAATCAGACACGTATCAATCCGGATTGTGATACCATATTCTATTTAAATCTTAAATCTAATTTTTTAGCATAATTTAGGGGTTGTTACAGTTATGAGCCGTTTTAAAAAAATAAGGAACGGGTTCAGAAGCCTTGTTTCCAGGCTTTTCAGGAGAAGAAAGACCCTTAAGCTGGGATTCTACGGACCCACCAACTCCGGCAAGACCACCCTTGCCAACAAGATATGCATGGACTGGCTCGGGGAGGAGATGGGCAGGGTCTCTTCCATACCCCATGAGACCAGGGAAATCCAGATGAAGGAGTACGTGGAGATAGAGCAGAACGGCAAGAAGCTTGTTTTCAACATGATTGACACCCCGGGGATTGCAACCAAGATAGACTTTGAGGACTTTGTAAAGAAGGGCCTGAAGAAGAAGGACGCTAAGCAAAGGGCCAAGGAGGCCACAAAGGGGGTCATAGAGTCAATAAAGTGGCTCGACAACATGGATGTTGTTCTGGTGGTGATGGATGCTGGAGTGAACCCGGTGGACCAGGTTAATGTGACAATACTGGGGAATTTGGAGGCCAGGGGGATCCCAGTCCTTATAGTGGCGAACAAGCTTGACATGAAGAAGGCGAACGCCCATGTGGTGAGAAGTGCCTTCCCCCAGTATACAACAGTGGGAATCTCAGCAAAGACAGGCCACAACATAAAGGGGCTGTATGAGTCCCTCTTCAACATAATCTAGGTTTAGTATGAAATTAAGGGTAAAGATCCTTCCCTATGAAAGGATAAAGGAGGGGGGCTTAAAGGGAATACTGAAGGACGTCAGGGAGAACACCCTGATAATGATAGATGCCAAGCTCTCAGTGGACCAGGAGACCTACATAATACAGGAGACCATGAAGAAGATTTCAGACAGGTTCCCGGGGATAGAGCTCAGCTCTATGGAAATGAGCCCTGACAAGGACTCAACGCCTTTGGGAAACCTGAAGAACAGGATTCTGGAAATGCTCATAGGGAAGAAAAGGGGCATAACGGTTATAGGCTCTGCAAAGATTATAAAGAAGATAGAGAGGAACCCCCAGAACCTGCTTCTGGATTTGAGCACGTGATAACTATGCCGAATAAATGCACAAGGTGCGGGAAAATCCATCCGGATGAAGCAGAATATCTCCTGAAGGGATGCAACAAGTGCGGGAGCAAGTTCTTTTTCTATGTCTCGGAGGGTGCCCTGAAAAAGCTCGATAAGGAGATTGAGAAGCTCACGCCAAGGGAGCTGGACGAGATAGAAAGGGACATAAGGGATATAGTCCCCTCTGTGAGGAAGGGGGAAACCGTGATATTTGACCTGGAGGCCATAAGGGTGATAAAGCC
>JAUXAV010000303.1 GCA_030619735.1 Candidatus Aenigmatarchaeota archaeon
AATACAAAGAAAGGATATATTATGGCTAAGAAAAAATTTGAAAGGACCAAGCCTCATATAAACATAGGGACTATAGGCCATGTGGATCATGGTAAGACAACCCTGACCTCAGCTATTACCAGGTGCCTTAAAAGCACAGGCTTAGATGTAGAGGAAAGGACATTTGATTCCATTGACACTGCCCCTGAAGAAAAAGAGAGAGGCATAACCATTGCCATTGCCCACGTGGAATACGAGACAGCTAACCGCCACTATGCTCATGTGGACTGCCCCGGCCATGCAGACTATGTAAAGAATATGATTACAGGCGCAGCCCAGATGGATGGGGCAATACTTGTGGTATCTGCTGCAGATGGGCCAATGCCCCAGACAAGAGAGCATATACTTCTAGCAAGACAGGTGGGGGTACCCTACATTGTGGTATTTTTAAATAAGGTAGATATGGTAGACGATCCTGAGCTAATAGAACTTGTAGAGATGGAAGTAAGAGATCTTCTTACCAAATATGAGTTTCCAGGAAATGAAATACCGGTAGTTAAGGGGTCAGCGCTAAAGGCAATGGAATGCGAATGCACAGATAAGACAGCCTGCCCCAACTGCAAGGTAGTGCTTGAGCTTATGGAAAAGGTAGACCAGTATATAAAAACACCTCTAAGAGATATAGACAAGCCATTCCTTATGCCTATAGAGGACATATTTTCTATTACCGGACGGGGAACTGTAGTTACCGGCAGGGTGGAAAGAGGAAAAATTGGGCTGCAGGATGCAGTAGATGTAGTTGGAATAAGACCTAAGATCCAAAAGACAGTGGTAACTGGTATTGAGATGTTCAGGAAACTTTTAGATGAAGCCCAGCCAGGAGATAATGTAGGACTTCTACTCCGAGGAATGCAGAAAGAGGATGTGGAAAGAGGACAGGTTGTAGCCAAGCCCTCCTCTATTACCCCTCACTTTAATTTTATGGCTCAGGTTTATGTGCTGTCCAAAGATGAGGGAGGACGTCATACCCCTTTCTTTAACGGGTACAGACCTCAATTTTATTTCAGGACTACAGATGTAACCGGAATAGTAAACCTGAAGGAAGGTGTGGAGATGATAATGCCTGGAGATAACACAGAAATGGAGATAAAACTAATATCCTCCATAGCTATGGAAGAAGGGCAGAAGTTTGCTATCCGTGAAGGGGGAAGGACTATAGGAGCTGGCAGTGTTACCAGGGTAATTGAGTAGAAAAA
>JAUXAV010000191.1 GCA_030619735.1 Candidatus Aenigmatarchaeota archaeon
AATATATCAGGACCCCAGGTCTGGTACGAGAGCAATGCTTCTTCGCCTGTAAAGACCCTGCCCAATGGGACAATAACGCTCAATGTGAACCTTATGAGGGGGTTCAGGACCCTGAAGATTGACATAAACAATACGGGTAATGTAAATCTTACCGGGGTCTGGGCGAACCTGACAGAAGGAACTACTACAAAGACCAACTTCACTAGGGCCTCCGGCTCTGATATAAACATATCTGCTGTTACCAGGAGCAGTGGCTCCAGTGTTTCAAACAGGCACAATATATCCCTCCCCCAGATTTCCCCGGGCTCATCCGGATGGATAAAGCTGCAGTTCAATACCTCGGAGCAGACCACTGAGGGTATTTACAGGACATACCTGCTCTTCTATTCTGCCAATGGCCAGCCCTTTAATGAAAGCAACCTGACGCTCAGAATCAATCTGACCAGGTTCCTGAATGTTACCGTCCTGAATATCACATATAATGAATCCTCACCAACAATGCCAAGGCCAGGGGACAATATAACAATTAATCTGTCAGTAAAATACCAGGACCAGGACCCTGTTACAGGGCTTGTCCTGGGCAACTTCAGCATCTATGATACCTGGACCACTGGCTCGGGCTCTGCGAGAAACAGGACCAATGGGAACCTGAGTGTGCATGATTTCTCACAGAATACCTCAGGGATATACATATTTAATTATACCGTGCCTGACAGGAGCACGCTGGGAAAGGCAGAGTATGAAATGCACACTATTATTTTGGAGGCCTGGGCCTCAAATAATAATATCGGCAACGGGACAACCACGTATAACATGAGCGCTCCGAACATAAACATCTCATTTCATTCCTTTGAAACAGCCATGGTCAATGGGACCACTGATGCCTTCAGTATAAATATAAAAAACAATGGCAGTGTTATTATATACAATGTCAGTGTTAATATCACAGGGAACGGGACATGCGTTACCCTGAATGTCAGCTCCTGTCCTGTTATAGGCAACATAACGGTTAATGAAAACGTGGCGGCATGCAGTGTCCTTGTAACTGCCGGCTCCTCTGCCTGCACGGCAAATATAACCTTCAAGGCCGGCGGTGTGAGCATCCATGGCACGGTTTATAATGTAACGCAAATCTCAAAAATTATTGAGGTCAGTGTGGTGAGTGGAGGGACCACTGATGGCGATACAGGAGGAGGTGGCACCACCGCTACATGCACCTCTGATTCTGACTGTTCTTCGCTCTATTTCTGCAATAGCACCGGATACTGCAAAAGGATTTCATGCACAGCCGGGTTTATAGCAAACCATAAGTGCATAAAATACACATATGGTATTAATATTTTGAACTATACGCCAAGCATCTATGTCCTGCTCAACTCATCCAATACCACTGAAATCAATGTGAATAACACGAAAAATACTACCACTATAAAGACCGAGCTTAACCTGAGCACTGGTATTACAGGCTCTGTCAGTCCCAGCGAGAAGGGACTGGGTTCCATGGAAAATTATACCTTTAATGTAACGGTCTCTGTATCAAATGATACCAGAATAGGGAATTATTCCGGGACATTCCTGGCATACAAGTCCGATAATAAGAGCATAAATGACAGCATATCCTTTACTGTTGTTGTCATGCCGCATGAGGAGAGGATAATAGAGATAAACTACACATATGAAAACTACAGCTCAATTGTTGAAGGCCTGGAGAGGGAATTGGAGGAAATAAAGGCAAGTGGTTTGGTCTCATTAGTAAATCTTACTATTGCTGAAAGGCATGTGAACAATACGAGGTTGGTTCTTAATGAAATAAATGCTGCCATTAGTGAAGGGGATTACGCAAAGGCCGAGGGGCTTTTCGAGGACCTTGAAACCTATATAAATGACGCAAGGGTTGCATTGGATAATCTGAAGCTGGAGCAGGAGAGGGGGGCGGAAGAAGCCCAGGGCGCTCTTATTATATGGATTATTATTGGTATAGTGATTGCTATTGCAGCGGGTTTCCTGGTATATATGTTCCTTCCCTCAGGGCATGCAGGGTATAGGGTAACAAGGGGTGTTCCAAAACCAAGCGTACTGAATAAGCTAAAGAGAGGTCTTGGTGGTATAACCAGAAGGTTCCAGAGGAGGCCCAAGACCGTAACATCTAAGATGAGGGATTATGCAAGGGGTTATGAGAGGCAGAGGGCCTTCGGGTATGAGCACAGGGAAGGGGCTGGCAAGAAATTAAAGAAACTGTTTAAGAAGAA
>JAUXAV010000340.1 GCA_030619735.1 Candidatus Aenigmatarchaeota archaeon
CCACCATGGTCACCACCCTCACCGAACTCTGGCGATCATCAGCCTTGATCCAGGGCGCCATGGCTCTGACGTCCCTGGGCGCCATCGTCTACCTCGCGGTAGCCGGCAAGCCGATCCCCGACGTCCTGGTGGGGGTGGTCATGGCCATCATCGGCTACTACTTCGGCACCAAAGAACGCACCAAATAGACCCCAAAGGAGACCCATGAAATGGCACGACTCACCGCGCCTCTGTTCAGCCTCACAGCCTCCGGCACTCTAGCCAACGCACTCACCTTCTCCAGCTGGAAAGGGATCCCGTATGTTCGCACCCGCGTCATCCCCGCTAACCCCAACACCTCCGCCCAGCAAGAGATCCGCGGCGTCTTCGCCACCCTCACCGAAATGTACAAGCGCATGCCAGCCATCGCCCGCGCCCCCTTCGTCGCTGCCGTGCGAGGCCGACCCCTCACTGCCCGCAACATCCACATCCAGGCGAGCGCCGCCGCACTGAAGGACCAGACTGACCTCAATCTCCTGGTCATGAGCCTCGCCACCGGCCAGGCCCTACCGCCCGAAAACGTCGTACCTTCCGATGCCACCGGCCAGATTCTCAACATCACCGCCGACACACCCACGCCCCCCATCGGCTACACCCTGACCGCCATCCAGGGAGCCGCCATCGAGGACGGCGACCCCAGCCCGGTACTCGTCAAGACCACCTTCGTCGGCGAGGATGTCACCACACCCTACACAATCGACATCGATGTGCTCGTGGGCGGCACGTTCCAGTACGCCTGCTGGTGCAAATGGACCCGCGACTCTGACTCGGTCATTTTCTACTCGACAGCAGTCCGCGGAACCCAGATCGTCGCCTAGCCACCATGCCAGTCATCAAAGCCCTTCCCTCCCCGGAGGTCATCAAAGGCCTCCGGGGCACCCTCGACTTCTACCTCTGGAGAGGCCTCAACTGCGTCCGCACCTGGCCCCACATCCCCCTGGCACACCGCACCCCCGCCAGCCTCGCCTCAGCCAAGACCTTCGGAGCCATCATCAAAAGCTACGCCCAGCTCGGCG
>JAUXAV010000316.1 GCA_030619735.1 Candidatus Aenigmatarchaeota archaeon
ACGAGATACTATTCAATTATCTCACTTACCACTCCAGCACTGATGGTGCGCCCACCTTCTCGGATAGCAAAACGGAGCTGTTTTTCCATAGCGATAGGAGTAATAAGTTCACCGACAACAGTTACATTGTCCCCGGGCATAACCATCTCTACCCCTTCAGGGAGAGTGATTGTCCCGGTTACGTCAGTAGTTCTGAAGTAGAACTGGGGACGATAACCACTAAAAATAGGAGTATGTCTGCCTCCTTCTTCTTTGGTTAAGACATAGATTTCACCCTTAAATTTGGTATGAGGGGTGATACTGCCTGGAACCGCTACTACCTGACCTCTTTTTACCTCATTTTTATCTATGCCTCGCAGGAGGAGACCGATATTGTCTCCGGCTTCGGCCTGATCCATAGTCTTACGGAACATCTCTACTCCGGTGACTACAGTCTTACGCACCTTGGGGGCAAGTCCCACTATCTCGGCCGGATCTCCTACCTTGACCAGTCCTCTCTCCAACCTACCGGTAGCCACAGTCCCTCTACCGGTGATAGAAAAGACGTCCTCCACTGATAAGAGGAATGGTTTATCCATATCTCGTTTAGGAGTAGGGATATAATTATCTACGGCATCTAATAATTCGGCAATTGCCTTATAGGCAGGATCATTAGTATCTGAAGTCTGCATTGCCTTTAAAGCCGAGCCCTTGATTACGGGGATATCGTCTCCGGGGCAGTCATAATCATTTAAGAGATCCCTTATCTCCATCTCTAGCAGTTCGAGCCGTTCAGGGTCATCTACCATATCTACTTTGTTTAAGAAGACCACAATAAAGGGGACTCCTACCTGACGGGCCAGAAGAATATGTTCTCGAGTCTGCGGCATGGGGCCATCGGCAGCAGATACCACCAGAATAGCTCCATCCATCTGGGCTGCCCCGGTAATCATATTCTTGATGTAGTCAGCGTGTCCCGGACAATCGATATGGGCATAGTGTCTCTTTTCGGTCTCGTATTCGGCATGAAAGACCGAGATGGTAATACCTCTCTCCTTTTCTTCGGGAGCACGATCGATATCATCAAATTCCTTCACCTCGGCAAGGCCTTTGGAAGCCAAATATTTAGTGATTGCTGAGGTCAAAGTTGTTTTACCATGATCTACATGACCGATAGTACCCACATT
>JAUXAV010000300.1 GCA_030619735.1 Candidatus Aenigmatarchaeota archaeon
ATCTTCTCCTTCTCCTCCCCGAAGTATCTCTCAAATTCCTGGGTCAGGGAGAGGGTTTTTGTCCTTCCCTCCCTTTCCGCCTTTATCAGGCCCTTCCTTTGCAGGGTCTTGAGGTAGGAGTAGGCCTTGTTGCCCTGTATCCTGATAAGCTCCGACTGCTTCAGCGGCTCCTTATAGACTATCAGGGCAAGGCTCCTCTTGCAGCCCTCGGAAAGGTCAGAGTAGGGAGTGAGATAGGCAACAGCAGGGAGGAGCTCTGGCCTTACCTGTATGACCCAGCCCTCCCGGGTATTGATTATCTCAAAGCCCCTTTCAGAATGCTCCTTCTGGAGGTCCTCAAGCATCTTCTTTATGTAGCCCAGGGAATTGACGCCCAGGATTTTTGCAAAGTCATTCAGCATCAGGGGCCTGGGGCTCATGAACAGGGCCGCCTCCAAAAGCTTTTTGTGTTCTGTCATATCATCACTGGCTTATTATTGTCCTCCAAAATATTTAAGCGGGTCAGCCCGCCTTCCCTGCTTTCCGGATCATTATCTCCTTGAACAGCTCCTCCTGCCTGCAGTCCACCCTTCTCTGGTGGTCCAGGTGAATCAGGGGAAGGAATGCGTCTATTATCTCCACCCTTTCCCATTTCTTCACTACGCCTGAGAATTTCACTTCCTCTGTCTTCATCCCTGCCATTATCCCGCTTATCCTGTTGTAGAGGTTCTCAATCCTTTCTGTTATATCCTCCTGCTCAATCTCAATCCTGCCCCTTGTCCTGAGCTTCTTCTCCCTCCTTTCCTGGGAGGCCAGGGTCCTCCTCAGGGCGGCTACCAGTTCCCTAACAACTATCTTCCTTCTTGGCATCCTTCTGGGGGGAACGGTTATGGCATTAAGGACTAGCCTGGGGGGCTCTGTCTGGTCCGGCACCCCTTCTGTCATGCCCTCCTCCATCCCGCCGTCCATTGCCTCTGTCATCTCCTCCTGCCTTATTGTCCTCAGGTAGTCGGACTTCATCCTGAGCAGGACAGAGGCAATAAGGATGTATTTTGCAGGGAGCCGGAAGTCAAGCTCCCTGGCCCCGGATATGTGCATGAGAAAGGAAGAGGACAGGGCGACGATGTCCAGGTCCCAGGGGTCAAGGCCCTCCCAGGCAATAATCTTGTACAGGACCTGCTCCCAGCTGTATTCTGAAACAATCATCTCAAGAATCTTTTTCTCTGTCTTGCCGTTATTCCCCATTTTATATATTATATGGCGGGGAGATTTAT
>JAUXAV010000202.1 GCA_030619735.1 Candidatus Aenigmatarchaeota archaeon
GGTCCATGAGTCTTATGCTTAATAGTAACTCTTGGGTTGATGCCACCCAGACTCCTAGGTTACTCAGCTACAACAATCTCCTATTCGCTAATTCCACATCCTTCGACTTTGACTTATCCCATACTGGATTTACCAAAACTAGGTGGAGCCGTTACTGTCATCAATACCTTGATAAAGACCAGCTCCACATCTGGCTAGATAACCTTAAAAACATATCCAAGCGAGGGGATAACCTATTCCGCTCCAAAGATACAGTCCGTCGTCCACGCGAGCATCACCATGGGTCCTGTTGGCTGGGTTTGTCCTATCGTGGTCTACCTCCTACCCTTGTTCTTTACTCACGAGTTGCTGAGTTCCCTACAAGAGCAGCCCTTGAACTAACTCTGGTCCACAAGGTAGGACAGGAGATAACCTCCAGGACGAATCCAACACAGCCCATCCAGCTGGTTTGGTTCATCTCATCTCTATTCTTATCATGCTTACATATGCTCCCCTGGCTCTCTCACAATGGTATCCTTGAGAAGACCTACAACCGAGAGGATCCCATTGGACACTTTGTAAGGCACCAAATTGACCACATCAACAAGGGGAATGTCCATTACGGGCCCACAAAAAGAATGGCTAAAAGGCTAGAGCAGATCAGAGACGGTGTAGTAAAGCCAGTACCTATTAGGGGATTAAGTTTATGGGTATAAAGTTAGAAAGAATCGAGTCAGTAGGGAGGGAAAATGGCACAGCTTCAGCTGCCTGGGATAGAGACTTGGGACAATTGTAGTTTTCAATGCCTTAGCAACTGTCCTCTGCCACCTGGTATGGATTGTATCTGGGATGACCCCGTTATTGACAAGGAATACGCTTACGAATACCCTGAGTTCTTCTTCTGGCGAGTAAACTACGAAGATGAACGTAATATCAAGCATACCGAACCTGGGGACCCAATGCAGACTCGATGTCCCAGATGTCTGTCGACCGAGGTTGTTATCGGCTACCCTTATATAGAATGCCAGCATTGTGGTTACAATGAGCCTCTAATAGACTTTCCGATTTCACGTTATTATCATTTAGTCTTGGAAAGGGGACAAGAAAAGAGAACATGAGGAGGTAGATCATGCCGAGGGAAATACCGATAGTTATTCGTAAGAACGGAGACAAGCTTGTCCCAAGGTTCCCTGTAGAACTTGAGGCAGGTGATCAGCTCATTATCACAAGGGAAATGAGAGGGTCTCAGGTGCCAGAGGGGGAGAAGTGGACTGTCAATGGATATACCGACTCAGGCCCAGTAATATCCATTGCGAAACTATAATAACACAAGGAGGAAATTCGTGAACCTAATCTATGGAGACTTTAAGGTAGCAGCTTCGGAACTAGAGCGAGACTTGCATGACAATGGTGGTAAGGTGGCCAACACTATTGAGCTTACAAACATAGCCTATTCGGTCTCTGGTCCACACTTGGAGGATCTTACCCCTCACCAGCCTTGGGCAGATATAGAATTTGAAGACCGAGTGGCTACGGGATATAGGAACCCTGGTAACGCCTGGAAAGAACTTCCTGAGGTATGGGGACCTATGATGGAGGACCGCAAAGCTCCGGATGGGTTAATCTACAAAGCCTTTAGCTATACCTATAACGAGCGGATGCTCCATCAGTTGGGGGATATTCTCCATGAGCTTAGGGAGAATCCTAACTCCAGAGAAGCCTATCTCACTATCTGGAATTCCACTCTTGACCCATTCAGGTTAAGTCGTAGGAGAGTTCCCTGCACCCTGGGGTACCAATTCTTTATTAGAGACGAGGGGCTCCTCATGACCTATATCCAGCGTAGCTGCAATTTCCCAAAACATTACCAGGATGATGTTTACCTAGCCCGAAAACTTCAGGAGTGGATGGCAGAAAAACTGATGATTACTCCTGGGAGTTTCTCCCATTGGATTGGGAGCTTACACAAGTTCGTTTAGGGGGTCAATATGGTTATGAAAGGGCCTAGGATTACCAGAGATGAGTGCTTGATGGAGATAGCCAGAGTCTACTCTAAAAGGTCTACCTGCAACAAGCCCAATGGGGCAGTCTTAGCCAAGGAAGGAAGAGTAATTGCCACTGGCTACAATGGTTCTCCCCCAGG
>JAUXAV010000257.1 GCA_030619735.1 Candidatus Aenigmatarchaeota archaeon
CGAAGGACCCGCCCTCTGATATAATAATACTTTGAATACCCTTGACAGGATTAGGTTTACACTCTCCGGTCAAAAGTATGGAGTCATGGGGTTTGATTAGCTCAGAAATTTGAGCAAAGTTTGAGGCACTTTCAACAGCTAACTCACCAATTATAGCGCCCGGGATAACGCCGGCGTCGCTAACCTGAAAGGTGATAAGAAAGACATTTCCGGAATGGTCGTTGTCGATCGCAACGAAAACGTCGTCGTGCCAGTGAATAAGCCCAAGGTCCCGGCCTGCATCGGCATGGAGAACAAGACTGCCGGTTGGAGCGGCATTAATTTGGCCAGAATCATTAATTGAAATAGCTCTGGCCAGGGGCGTGTTATCGGTAACGTTCTGTGAGACAAGAACGACTATATTTTTATTACGATTGCGAAGGACTAGAGGCTTGCCGCTCCAAAGGGCAAAGCCCTGGGTATCCAGGACCTGAACAATCTGACCTAATGCCAAAGTTACCCACCTTCCTTATTCCTCGTAGTAAATAACGAAACCGCGTATCCGGGCGGCGGTGGTGCTCTCGATATAAAACCCCTCCCCTGCGACTGTCTTTAACGGAAAGTCACCGTTGTTCGTCACAAATCCCTTGGGTTCGCCCGTGTTTCCAAAATCCATTTCACCGGTCAAATGGTTGGCGTCACTGTTGAGGTATATATCGGCCGCATCGGACACCGTAAAGGCAATATTGACAAGACATAACTGCTTGCCTGCGACTAATGCTATAACCTGGCTATTATCGGCTGACGCCTTATTGATAACCTTTTGCTTGATAGTCCGGGAAGTACCCTGGATCTGAACCTGGCTGCCGGCCGCAAGAACGATCATGGTCTTGAGATCTTCAAGGCCCTGGGTAGCTCGTCTTAGCTTTGCAGAAAGGGATCCTATAGCTCCCGCATCCACAATGTCGTCCGCAACCGCACCTATACCAGGGGAGTAAACGTGGAGCTCTCCGTCCTCGGTGCCTTTGATCGTAATGAAACCGTCTCCATACTCACCTATAACCTGAGAAATGGTCCTCTGAATAATATTAGAGATCTGTAAATTGAGAGTGCTCTCGAGTAGCTTATTGATATTGACAATATCTTCCTGGCTGTGGATGGTAAGATATTGCTCGATCTTGTCTACGGAACCAAGAAGGTGTTCAAACCTGGTAGGAATCGGGCTCTTGCAAGTGTGGGTGCCCGGGTCAAAGATAAAGAGTAAATCTTCCATGCTAGGACCTCCTGAGGTGTAAACAGATTTAAGTGATTATCTCGTAACGATAGGCACCGTATAAATCTGATTCTGTGGTCCCGCTTTCCAGGGCAACCTTGAAGGTGGTCCCGACCGGCATATCAACACCGACCGGAATTTCATTAAGGGCGTTCATGCTCATAGGAAAGTCGTCTGAACCAACAAGCTCCTGGGTATCAATAAGGGCGTCAGGGAGCTCAAAGACCTTTTCCCTCTCAAGCCAGCCCTGAACCTTGTTTCCCTCGCGGGCCA
>JAUXAV010000070.1 GCA_030619735.1 Candidatus Aenigmatarchaeota archaeon
GACTGGCTCTCCCTGGACGGGGGGGCAGGAGAGGTCTTCCAGGGACAGATACCCACAACTGAACCTGAAATAAAGGGAGAATTCAAGAGCCTTATGGGCTGGGTTGACCAGGCCAGGAAGCTGGGCGTCAGGACAAATGCCGACACCCCAAGGGACGCAAAGCTCGCCAGGGACTTCGGCGCAGAGGGCATAGGCCTTACCAGGACAGAGCACATGTTCTTTGAGGGCGACAGGATTATGGCTGTCAGGGAGATGATTCTTGCAGATGATGAGAAGGGAAGAAGGAAGGCACTGGAAAAGCTCCTGCCCATGCAGAGGTCGGACTTTATAGGAATATTCAAGGAGATGAACGGATTGCCTGTGACCATAAGGCTTCTGGACCCTCCCCTCCATGAGTTCCTTCCCAAGGAGGACCAGGAAATGGAGGAGATGGCAAAGGGGATGGGAATTGACCCAGGGAAAATCAGGGAAAAGGTAGAGGTCCTCCACGAATTCAACCCCATGCTGGGCTTCAGGGGATGCCGCCTCGGTGTGGTATATCCTGAGATATCAGAGATGCAGGTCAGGGCAATAATAGAGGCTGCCATAGAGGTTAATAAATCAGGGGGCAAGGCCCTGCCCGAGATAGAGATACCAGTCCTTGGACATCTTGGGGAGGCAAAGAACCTCCGGGCCCTGATAGACAGGCTCGCAAAGGAATTGATTGAGAAATCCGGTGTAAAGCTGGAATACAGGGTAGGAACCATGGTGGAGCTTCCCAGGGCATGCCTTGTTGCTGACAAGCTCGCAAAGGAGCTTGACTTCTTCTCCTTCGGAACCAATGACCTGACCCAGACCACCCTGGGCTTCTCCAGGGACGACGCAGGCAAGTTCATACCCCTTTACGTGGAGAAGGGCCTCCTGAAGGAGGACCCATTCCAGGTTCTGGACCAGGAGGGCGTAGGCTCCCTCATGAAGATTTGCATAGACCTGGCAAGGAAGGCAAAACCCGGGCTGGAAATAGGAATATGCGGCGAGCACGGCGGCGAACCCTCCTCAGTTGAATTCTGCCACCGGATAGGCCTGGATTATGTCTCCTGCTCACCCTACAGGATTCCCATAGCAAAGCTCGCTGCTGCCCAGGCAGTCCTGAGGGAGAAGAAGAGCTAATCTTCTGTATTTTCTAAAGCCCCTTAATCACTTCATCCAGTATCTCAAGCCCGTGCTCGAATTCCTCCTTTGTTATCACCAGGGGAGGGGCAATCCTTATGCTGGACTTGCCTCCGTAAAGCAGGAGGAGGCCTTTTTTCATTGATTTCAAAACAACCCTTTCCTGGTCCTCCGGGTTCGGCTCCTTTGTCCTCTTGTCCTTTACAAGCTCCACCCCTATCATAAGGCCCAGGCCCCTCACATCCCCGACATGCTTGCACTCCTCTATGGTATCTCTCAGATACCTCAGTCCGAACCTTCCCAGCTTTGCAGCATTCTCCTTCAGTCCGTGCTTTTCAATATATTTTATTGACGCCAGCGCAGCGGCACAGGAAAGCGGGTTGCCGGAGAACGTGCTGGCATGCGACCCGGGCGGCCATCTCATTATGTTCTTATGCGCAACACAGGCGCCAAGGGGCATGCCCCCTGCAATGCCCTTTGCAAGGCAGATTATATCCGGCTTTATCCCGAAATGCTGGGATGCGAACCATTTCCCGGACCTTCCGAACCCTGTCTGCACTTCATCCGCAATCAGGAAAAAATCATTCCTTTTGCATATCTTCTGCAGGCCTTTCAGGAATCCCCTGGGAGGGACCACGTATCCCCCCTCGCCCTGGACCGGCTCCATAAAGATGCCTGCAACCTCATCCGGAGGCAGCACGGTTTTCAGAATCGTTTTTTCAATATAGTCCAGGCATTCGAAACTGCACTCCCCTGCCCTCTGCTCAAAAGGGCACCTGTAGCAGTAGGCATAGGGAACATGTATGACCCCGGGAACCAGGGGACCGAAATGGTCCCTTTGAACGGGCTTTGAACCGGACAGGGTCATGGAAGCGTATGTCCTCCCATGGAAGGAATTGATAAAGGATATAAACCTTGTTTTCCTGGACCTCCACCTGGCAAGCTTGAATGCGCATTCCACACTCTCTGTCCCTGAATTGGTGAAAAAAATCCTCTGGTTCCTGCCGGGCGTTATCCTGACCAGCTTCTCTGCGAGCTCCACCCCAAGCTCATTGTAGAAATCCGTTCCCGCATTGTGCAGGATATTGTCCGCCTGAGCCTTTACAGCTTCCACTACATCCGGGTTGGAATGACCCACATTCGCGACTGCTATACCAGAGGTGAAATCCAGGTATTTCCTGCCTTCAGGGTCCCAGATATTGACCCCCTCCCCCCTTTCAATCACCATGGGGTGCCCCCTTGCATAGGAGGTGGATATGACCCTCTTGTCCCGCCTTATTACAGCCCTGGACTTTTTCCCCAATTTCCCTCCCATAATTATATTTAATCTTTGGTTAATTAAAGCCATGGGCAAAATAATAATCCTCCCGACCTCGCATATAGCAGGCCAGAGTTTAAGGGAGGTAAGAAACCTTCTAGAAAGGGAGAAGCCGGACTGTGTCGCACTGGAGCTTGACCTGAACAGGTTCTATGCCATGCAGGCAGAGAAGAAGCAGGGCAGCCTCCAGACCCTGAAGCTTCTGGGTCCTGTGACATTCCTTTTTTACTGGGTCTTAAAGAAGCTCCAGAAATGGCTGGGAGGAAAGACCGGAATTCTTCCCGGCTCCGAGATGCTGCAGGGAGTGAGGGTTGCAGGGGAGCTCGGCCTTAAGATTGCCTTCATAGACCAGGACATAAGGACAACCATACTGAGGCTTAAGGACAAGGTGGGCTGGAGGGAGAAGCTGAAGCTCATCTGGTTCGTCCTGAAGGGCCTTACCCTGGGATTTATAAAAAGGGAAAAAATAGACCTCCAAAAGGTCCCTGAAAAGAGGATAATAAAGGAGGCCATGCTGCTCCTGGAGAGAGAATTCCCCCAGCTCTACGGGGTCCTGGTCTCTGAAAGGAACAGGGTTATGGCCAACAGACTGAAAGCCCTGTCAAAAAGATTCAAAAAAGTGGTGGCAATAGTCGGGGCAGGCCATGGAGAGGGCCTTAGAAAGCTCTTATTATAAAATTTCAAAAATCTTTTCGAGATTCACTGTTGTATCCACACAACCATCCTTTGAAAGCTCCACTGCCATTGCGGGTATGCCTATCTCCTCAGCTGCAATTACTAGCTCCTTAAGGCAGCCTATGCCAAAGACTGCTTTGGGCTTGAATTTCCTTACTATATTAAAAACCATGGAATCCCCTGGAACGATAAATACCCTGTAGCCAAGGCTTTCACCTTTCTCCCTTATCTTTCTTGCCCTGCATCTGCAGCAGCTCATGCATTTGTAGCCAAGGCCTGTAAGCTTGGCCTTGCATCGTTTGGAATTCCTCAGGCACTGGGGTATAAATACAACTTTATCCTTTGGGGGGATTTTACTGAACATATCCTCATTTATGCTGTTCTTCAGCTCAATATAGAGCTTGTCAATGTTCTCCGGCTTTATGCCCAGAACCCTTAATGCAGACTTCAGGGTTTTTCTCGTGCTTATATCTGCTCCTGCACTTATAAGTTTCTGGAGAATCTTGCTCATAACAGAATCAGGCCTCCATATCTTCAAGCCTTCTTACCCTGACCTCAACCGGGGGATGGGTTGAGAATAAGGAGGTGAACCAGTCCCTATGGAGAGGGTTCACAATCCAGAGATGAGAAGTGGCAGCGGTTCCTCCAATGGGCTTCTTTTTTGCTACCTCTGATATCTTCTTCAGGGCAGATGCCAGAGCCTGGGGTTTCTTGGTCAGCATTCCTCCTGACCAGTCCGCCTTGAACTCTCTGCTCCTTGATATCGCAAACCTTATGAGCAGGGCTGCCAGGGGCGCGAATATCAGTATGAGAATCAGGCCTATTATATTCCCTTCCCCCCTCCTCTGCCCTCCCATAAACAGGGACCAGTATCCTATCTGGGCTATATAGGATATGGCCCCGGCCAGGGTCGCGGCCAGCATAGAAACCATAATATCCCTGTTCTTTATATGGGATATCTCATGCGCCAGGACCCCTTCCAGCTCCTCCTTGTCCAGGTCCAGAAGCCCCTGGGTAACCACCACCGCAGAGTTTTTAGGCGAACGTCCACAAGCGAAGGCATTGGGGACCTCCAGGGGAACTGTATAGACCCTGGGCCTGGGGATTTTTGCCTTCTCCGCCAGCTTATCCACCATCCCCTTCAGCTCCTTATCATCCGAGGGCTCTGCCCCGTACATCCTCAAAACAATCCGGTCAGAATACCAGTATGAAACGAAATTGATAAGAACTGCAAACACCAGGGCAATCCCCATGCCCCATATGCCTGCTATGAACCATCCTATGGCTAGCAAAACTACAGTCAGGGTCCCGAAAAGCGTTATTGTCCTGAGCATGCCAATCTATTTTATACTTGTGTTTTTAAGTTTAAGTATTTCCCTTATTGCAGCTCCATAATCCTCTTAAGAAGTATGATGGCCTCTTCCTTCTTCTCCCTGGTGAGTTTCACAACCACAATGCCCTTGTCCGGAAGCCCGTAGAGTATAACCGAGCCCTCCGGCATCAGGACCGAGCAGGGCAGCACAGCCAGGTCCTCCTCCCCCTCCACGAAAATCTTTATGGGCTTCTTATATGCCACGAACCTCTCTATGGTCTCCCATAGCTCCCTTGTTATGCCTCCTGGGGGGTTTTTTACCCTTATCTCAGGGCAGTCCAGCTTTATCTCCTTCTGGAAGGGCTTCCTCTTTTCCTTCCCGTCAATTATGGCTATATCCGGGAGCTTTCCCAGCTCCACCAGGTAATAGGTTACAGGGTCGCCAACGGTTATGAGCTTCCTGGGCTTTCCTGCCATTTTGAGGGCCTGCTCCGCGCACTTTTTCCCGGAGCCCTTCAGCGGAATCAGCTCCCCGAAAGGCCTCCTGAATTCGGGCTTCATTTCCCCCGGAAGCCTCAAATCCCCTTCTATTTTTGGCGGGGTGAGTTTTATCAGGTTCAGGATTTCTTCAGCAACCTTTTCAGGCTCTTTTTTAGTGGTGTCAACCTCAAACACCCTTTTCCCTGTCTCCAGGGCCTCAGACTTGCAGACCTCCATTATCTCCGCCATCACGTTTTCCTCCACCTTCCTGGTCTTCCAGCCCTTTGCCCTCAGCCTCTCCCTCAACTTCCCAGGATTGGCCCTGAGTATTATAATCAAATCAGCAGGCATTTCATGCGCATAATGGGCTTCCAGAATAAGGTCCTGGTCCCCTATCCTCCCGATTTCCCGGGAAAGCCCGTCTGTGTCCACAATCCTGCAGTCCCTTTTCTTGTCATACCCGGAATAGAGCTTCTTCTGCTCTGCCATCTTGTTCAGGTCAATGAGCCTCCAGCTCTCAAACCCCTTCTCCTCATTGAGCTTCTCCACTAAAATTTTTGCCGCCTCTGTCTTCCCTGTTCCCGGTGACCCGGATATTGCCACTATCATAATGTTTCCTTACCAATTCTTTGAGTCTATAAGAATAAAAGCCTTAAGCTAACCCATAAAGGTCAGGGAAAGCATAACCAGTATGCCCAGGACAATCATCAGGAGCTGCACCAGGGACTTGCTGGGCTTTATCTCCTTGTGCAGCTCAGGGATTAAATCCGAGCCTGCTATATATATGAAGCCCCCGGCAGCAAAGGGGAACAGGAAGACGCCTAAGCCTTCTATATAGGTTCCCAGTATAAGGGACACTATCACCCCTGCTACTGCTGTCAGGGCGGTCAGGAAATTCATCAGCAAGGCTTTTTTCACCCCGAAGCCCCCATATACCAAGACCCCAAAATCCCCAACCTCCTGGGGTATCTCATGCAGTATAACAGCTATGGTGGTTGCAATCCCCAGGGGTATTGCCGCCAGGTAGCTTATCCCTATAATCAACCCGTCTATGAAATTATGTATCCCGTCCCCCAGCAGGTTCATATAGGCAAA
>JAUXAV010000177.1 GCA_030619735.1 Candidatus Aenigmatarchaeota archaeon
CGGTTACCCCGAGCATAGTGGCTATATATTGCCGTGACTTGCGGGTATGGCTGTAGTAGCGCCTTATCACATCCCGTTCTTCATCATTCCAGTTATGATTTTGTCTCAATTTCACCTCCTCCCTAGAGAGGGCTGTACCAGGTTTCCTCCCCAGTCCGTTTATCCCTCACCACCAATTTGCCGCAGTGAAGACACACAAATGCCTCCCTGACCTTGTTATCCATCAGAAAGCGCATCTCGCCTTCACAGCATTGAGGTTTGACCACTCTATCACCTCCTTTCTACTTTTGTATGAAATCGTGAGTCTTTTCAGCCCATTTCTTAGCGTCTTCCAACAGCTTGAACTCTTCCAGGACAACTCCCTTGAGGTTTTTTACCTGCCACTTTTCATACAATCTGCTGTAGGCTATCTTAAGGTTGTTTATCTGGTATGTTTTTGCCATGCTTCTCCTCCTTTAGTTCTAATTCACCTTGGCAGGCTATGTTTGGACAAGGTGCATATCCAGCCCTAATCCACTTCTTCACCATATCTATGCTTTCCGCGTCCTCATAGACCGCCCCACATTTGTTGCACACTGCTTGGTCCATTTATCACCTCCTTTCTATTCAATTAGGGCTAGCTGCGGCTTGACCAGAATTCTTCTTCAAAGGTCATCTGTTTCATCTCTTTCCTCCCTGAAATCTCCGTCAAAGAGCAGCTTCGGTTGGGGGAGCTGGTAGTCATTGTCCACGAAAACCGCATCTTCATTGGCCAGGAAGAGGTGTAGCATCTTCCCATCAACGGCGACCAGCTCGTTAATGCTGTATCCCCGCCTCCCGTCAGTGTCCGATAAGGTTAGACTGTAGCACTCAACCCCGTAGTCCTCGAATTTATGGATACCTTCTACTATGTAAGGTTTCTCTTCGGCAAAGGCCCTTATATCAGCGCCCGAGGGGTTAAAGGAGCTGTAGTTGGTGCGGACGACCTGCCCTATCTGGACTAGCTTGGTGAAGGGCGGACCGCTAGGATGCCGAAGCATATCCTGCGTCACCCTGTAGCCATTCAAGTCAGCGACGTAGGAACTTCTCAACTTGCGTGGTGATATTTTCTTCCTGGCGGCTGCCGCTTCAGCTGTCCTCTGCTCTGGGTCAAACTGGAAACACTCACTGAAGTCCGGAGGCTCCCTTTTGGCTTCCTCAGCAAAGGCTAGTTTTTGCTGTGTCAATCTATCACCCCCCTTCTTCTTTTTCTTCTAGTTCAGCTATCTCCTCTTCAGTATATTCGTGAACGTTAGAACAGCCTTGGTTATAGCAGAAGTAGTATCCGTCCCCATCGGCTGTAAGCTCTCGTCCACAGTCTGGGCATTTCATCTTTCACCCCCTTCTACTACTATTCTTTTGAAGACGGGAAATCGAAGCTTCCCGTCTGATCCCAGCTCGAAGTAGACTACCTCGACCTGGACTGCCGGCTTACACCAGAACTTAACGGGCTTATCCCTGGGGGGGTCGTAAAAAGGACACTCCCACTTTAAGTGGCTGAATACAGCCAGCAGGATCTCGCGCATCCGCCGGTCGAAGCCGGTCCCGCAGTTGCCGACATGAACCCACTTGTCTTCTCTCAACTCCCCCAGGATGAGGGACCCGAAAGTGTCCAGTCGGTCTCCGCTCCCCTCGGTAAGACCGCAGACATAGAAGGGTTCATCTCTCCAATGCTTGATTTTCTTCCACCAAGCCACTCTTTTACCGGGCACATAAGTCCCAGTCAGGCGTTTGGACATTATGCCTTCCTTCTTCTCGTCCTTGGTCTTCCTAAAGAGAGCAACTCCGTTCCCGATTTCGTAGGGTAAGACTGACGCCACCTCGCTGTCGGTCATTACTGAACCGAGTATATCCTTTCGGGCTATCTCGATTTCTCCCATAAAGCTCTTGCCGTCAATGTAGAGCACGGTGAAGGCGTGGAGACGAGCTGGATACAGCTTCATCGCCATCTTGATATCAAAAGCCTTCTCCTTATGAATGCGCTTCATCATATCGGGGAAGTTAGCACAAGCTATCTCAGCATCCACGATACAGGGCTTGTTCACTTGCTTGTGGAGCTGGTGAAGCTCTGGGAATTTATGCGTGATAATAGCCCCCGACCGACCTTGTAGCTTCGTGTCGCTATCAAGGTAAGCGATACACCTTACCCCGTCCAGCTTCAGCTCGTTGAGCCAATCCTTGTCGTCAGAAGGCTCTTCGGCTTTCTCAGCTAGCATCGGGTCGATTTTAATTGTTCTATACCTCCTTTACTTTACTGCCACTTTCTCACCAACCAATTTCAGGCTGGCAAGCAGGGCTTCCGCAACATCAGCCACCGGTGCCGCCTCTTCCTCGGCAGTAGGCAGGGTTTCTCCCGCCGCCTTCGCCTCTATCAGCGTCTGGAGAGCCTTCTGGTATTCGTTCTCGTAG
>JAUXAV010000274.1 GCA_030619735.1 Candidatus Aenigmatarchaeota archaeon
GCCGGGTTGCCTAACGTTCCGGCTACTGATGGTCAATTTTGTTGGATTCAGACATGGGGATTTCGTTGGATGTCTCCTACTCAATCAGCTACTGGTGGAGTTGCGAGAGAACGTTCAGTATACTTTGACGATAATGGTGGAGTTAGTGAACTAACCTTTGATTCGAGTGGTAGATTAGACCGTCAACTTGCTGGATTCCTTGTTGATGCAACATCTGCAGGTGTTGATGGAGCTCCATTCATTATGTTACAGATTTGTCCGTAACAACATATGCTTTCTTTTGGGGGTTGTGCTAGAAACGACCCCCAAAAATTTTTTGGGCGACGAAGAATAAATAGATTGCGAGTGATCTGAATGGCGGGAACAAAACTAAATCCTCTATTTAGAGGTGATAGTCGGGAATATACTTTAGCCTTTACTGATAGCGAAGGAAGCGTAGTCAATATTGGAGATTGGACGGTATATTTCACCCTGAAGAAGTACGCTTGGAAGAGCGATGAGGAAGCAGATGTAAAAAAAGATATAACCGAGCATACTAATCCTTCTCAGGGCCAGACTAAAATTGTTTTAATTTCATCTGATACAGAAGGACTCAGAACCGGAATCTATTCCTATGATATTCAAATAAAAAAAGCCGATGGGACAATAATCACCATCTTGAGCGGGACCTTAGAGATAAAAGCTGATATTACGAGGAGAACAGATTAATGGCAGGAGATATTACTATTAAAGTAATAGAATCGGAACCTATTCAAGTTACCATAGCTGGGGTAACGCCTCTACAGCTCGGCGGTATGAGTTTTCATTTTCAGGATGTCAGAGCAGCAGCAGATGACTACATTCATGTTGCCATAGCAGGAACAGGGGTTGAACAAGAAGTTACTACCGGAATAACTAATCCTGATGTAGCCAGAAATGCGAGCATAAAAACGACAAATAATAATTCTCCCTCTGGAAATGTAAAGCTAACCGGGGTAAATGCTAAGGGAGACAGTGCATCTGAAAATATAGCCACAATCGCCGGGGGAATAGCTTACGGCAATGTGGCCTGGGCCACTATAAGTAAGATAACCCTTCCTGCAGGAGTTAGCAGTTCTGATACTGTGACAGTAGGAACATCGGATAAACTTGGATTGAGCTTAGCGATAGTTAATGCCAGCAATATCATCAAAAAGAAGGTTGATAACATAGATAAAAGCTCTGAAATTCCAGGTAATGTGGATTTAAATTATGACACGATAGATTGTGCAGTGATAGTTCTGCACGACGATATTACCATTTGGACCAAGCATAGGTATGTTTAGAATTAAACTGTGGGAGGCAGTTAAATGGGGGATAAGGCTGAAGGAAAATATATAACTGAAGATAATATAGATAATTGGCCGGTGGACTCGACT